>DATIEH010000050.1:0-10916 GCA_035455905.1 Binatia bacterium
GTCTGTCCTTGAACGACGACAACCGCTCCGGCAGGCCGTTGATTTTCCGGCGCGCTCACATAAAGCCGCATGTTCGAGTCACCGACCTTGACCTTTTCCCATGAAGACGGCATAAAGCCTCCCTTGTTAACTTCGGCCTTCGAAAAGCTCCCCCGCGCGAATCGTCCACTGCACCGCGATGCGCTGCTTGTGCAATCGTTCTTTACCTGATGAATCGCGCAGCATCGCGGGATCTTCGACGATGCGCAAAACCGCAATATCGGCTTCGCGTCCAATTTCCAGACTGCCGATCCGATCCTGCCAACCTACCGCGCGAGCAGGATTAATGGTGCAGTTCGCGATGATTTGTTCGAAGCTCAAACCTAGCGACAAAAATTTGGTGAGTGTCGTCGGTAAGTCGCCCACAATGCCAAAGCCGGGTTGTGTCATCCGGCCGTGAAGATCCGAGCTGATGATATCCGGCAGCAAACCTTCGCCCATCGCCCGCTCGACCAGATCGAAATCGAAGTGACCGCTGGCGTGGCCGACATCGAAAATGACACCGCGTTCTTTAGCGTTACGCACTTCGAGCAACAGTTTGCCCTTTTCGTCGATAATTGACGGCTTCTGCGGCGTATAACAGTGCGTGATGATGTCCCCAGGGCGCAACGTTGCGGCGATCTCATCCATGCCAATCGCCGTATCGCCCACATGAACCATGATCGGCGTCCGCGTCGCCTCTCCTGCTTTGATCGCCAGACGCAACGCTTGGCGGCTATTTTCGCCGATGGCCTTTTTGTGCAGCCTGACTTTGATACCAACTTCAAGATCGCGATTATCGCTTACCGCCAGCGCGGCGCCGTCGGAATCCGCAAAATCCAGATTCAACAATTCGCCCGGCGCGTTCAGCACTCCGTGCTGGGCGAGTGCGACGAAACCGAGCATGCGAGTCTTCGACGGCTCGTAAACCAGTTTGCGGAATCCGAGAAGATTTACCGGCCCGGCGGAACCGGCGTCCATCGTCGTGGTCACACCCGTGGCGCGGCAAAGCGCATCGAGATTGCAGCCATACGGATTCACACCCCAATAACTGTGCACGTGAAAATCGATCAACCCCGGCGTGACATAACAGCCGGTCGCATCGATGATTCTCTTTGCGCTCGCGCGCGGCAGATCTGTTCCGATCGCGGTGATCCGATCATCCGTGATTCCGACATCGAGTTTCTGATTGGTGTTGGTTGCCGGATTGACGACTATCCCGCCGGTCAGCAAAAGATCGAATGAGTCAAGCATAACTATTTATCGTTACCTCGCCGAGTAGTTCGGTAACTTACATCCAAATCGATCCATCCTTCCCCTTGACGAGGAGGGAGAAGGAAGGGGTGATCTTGTCTTCAACTGGCACCCCCATCTTAATCTTCCCCCGTCGAGGGGGAAGAAAATGGAAATCGCGTGATCTGTATGAGGTGTTTGTAGTCACACGTCTCACGAACATTTTTTAATCCCCATCCAGACCGTAAAACTTCGTCGGGTTGTGGATAAGAATTTTATCGATGATGTGGGGAGCGATCTCGCCATTGTCTTTGAGCTTGGCCAAAGCGAGCAGCTCGCTGGCGTTGTCCGCATGACCGTAATCCGAACCGATCATGAGACAATTTTCACCGGCGTATTTCAGCACATACGGCAAATCGTCGTCAGTCTGACAGGCGACGAACAGTTGATGACTGCCGCTCAGTACGTCCGGACGCGCTTGCTTTCCTGCCAGCTTGGGAAAACGCAAATTGAGATCGTGCACCAGATAAGGCACCCACTGCGCTGCGACTTCGATGGCGCCGATGCGAAGCTTGGGAAATTTATCCGGGATGCCGTTTAGGATCATCGAATGAAAACCACCGATCACCATCAGCTTGGCGACGCGAAACGGCTCCGCGCCGAGCATTTCATTCACCGTGAAATTTCCGATACCGGAATGAATGCCGATGGGCATATTGAGCCGGCTCGCTTCCTCGTAAAGTGAAAAGAAATAGGGATCGTGCAGCACGTGATGGGTTTCGATGCCGCGCATGAAAACCGCGCACGCGCCGTTTCCGTGCGACCAGCGGAGCTCATCGAGCGCCTTGTCCATGGTCAGCAGCGGTAACTGCACTGCCCAGCGCAAACGCTTTTTGTCTTTCGACCAAATATCGGCCATCCAACGATTGTAGGATCGGCAGAGCGCCAGCTCGATGATGGGATCATCGGTAACCGGCCGCAGGAAAAGCGTCGGGTAGAGCACCTGCACTCCGGTGCCGATCTCGTCCATGTGCTTCAAGCGCGAATCGATATTGGCCATCTCGCGCGATTCCTTCGACGTATCCTGGCCGATATTGTCGCGGCCGCCGATCAATCGCCCGCCGATGATCCAAAAATTCTGCTTTTTACCGGTTGGCATATCGACCGCGATGGGCACGGGACGATAGCGCTTTTCGCTGCCTTCGAGATAGTCCCACGTTTTCTCGCACTCGATCACATGCGCATCGGCATCGATGGTCAGCATTCGAAACCCTCCATGATAACTGTCTCGACGCTCAGCAAAAATTTCTCCTCCCCCTCTTTTACAAAGAGCGGTGACTGCCGTCTGATTGAGTTCCCCCTTTGCCAAAGGGGGATCGAGGGGGATTTTGTCGGTGACTCAAGTACCGCTCGAGAGCTATGACCAATTCTTAAAGTCCGTACAACGACCGTGGATTATTATCGAGAATCTTGTCGATCACACGCCCGGGGAGCCTGCCTTCGTTTCGTAGCTTCCGCAGTGCTTCGATTTCCGCCGCGTTGTCCGCGTGCCCGTAGTCCGTTCCGATCACCAGATTGTCTTCTCCTGAATATTTAAGGACATCCTCGAGATCGTCGTCGGTCTGACAGGTTACGTAGACGCGGTTTTCTTGCAGCACATTTTTAGGAAAGGGCTTGGCGCGACGAGCGAAGCGCCGTCTCAAATCGTGCACCGCATACGAAATCCACTGCGCGCTGACTTCGATAATACCGATGCGCAATTTAGGAAATCGCTGAGGAATTCCGTGAAAGACAAGCGCATGAAATGCGCCGATGACCGCGAGCTTGAACTTGGAAAAACCGGGATCGTCCGAAAAAAAATCATAGGTGGTAAACGCGCCATTAGCCGAGTGAATGCAGATCGGGAGGTCCAGGGCGCTCGCCTGCTCATACAATGAATAGAAATAGGGATCACTGAGCATGCGCTCGACTTCTAACCCGCGCAGATAAATCCCGCACGCGCCGTTTTCTTTGCCGTATTTCAATTCTTCAGCCAGATGCTCTGTGCTTTGCAACGGCGGCACGAGCACCCAGCCAAAACGATCCGGTTCTTTTCGGACGATATTGGCCATCCAGCGGTTGTAGCTCCGCGCGACCGCGAGATCGATGTCCGGCCGCCGACTTATCGGCGTGATAAAGAAAGTCGGATAGATCACCTGATAGTCTATGCCGAGCTCATCCATGTGCTTGATGCGTTCACCGAGGTCACTCATCTCTCGCGCTGTCACCGGCAGGTCTCTGCCTACATTGCTGCGCGGAATAATTCTGCCGTCGACCAACCAGTAATCGAAAGGATCTTTCGCGCTCGTGGCGGCCACGACTTTCGGCTTGAACTGCCGCTCGGATTCCAGCATGTAGTCCCAGGTCGATTCATTTTCGATTACATGCGCATCCGCATCGATAACTCTCATTCTTGTTCTCCGACTCTCTACTTCCCTTGAAACGGCGACCGCGGCCAGTCGCGCCTACGTTTTCCATCCGCGTTTCCGTCCTACGTACGTCTCTGTTGTCTTTGCTCTTGTGGCCTTCTCAGCCTTCCCTCGGCAGCTCGTCCACCAGTTTGCCGTTCTCATATGCGAAACATTTGCCGCTTTGGGCCATTGACAGTTGCGCACAAAGCACGAAACCCTGCCCCAAGATCTCTGGCCCCGGCAAACGCCTCAGCGCCTCTTCCGGCGCAGTCTCGGTAGCGATCGGCACGCGCGGCGAAAAAGTTATGACGCAAATATTTGCATCTCGCACTTCTTCCGCGACATAGCGCGTAAACGTCCGAATGCCATCCTTGGTCACCATGTACGTCGCAGCGCCTCCGGGTCTCACGCCACCGCCACCGTAAAGATTGATGATGTGACCGCTCTTGCGTTTCACCATATGTGGAAGCGCGTGTTTGGTGCCGAAAAAGGTTCCGTAAAGGTTCGTGTGAATGACACGATCCCAAAACTCCACGGGCATATCGGCAATCAGCGGCCAGCGCGGAATATTCCAGGCAAAGTGCGGCACGATGGCGGCGTTATTCATCATGACGTCGATTTGACCGAAGCGACGGATCACCTCATCGATCATTTTCTTGACGCTGTCTTCGCTACGCACATCCGCATGGATCGCGAGCGATTCCGTGACTTCACTGATTTCCGCCGCAGTCTTCTGCGCCAGATCCAGGTTGAAATCGGCAATGACAACTTTGGCTTTTTCCTGGGCGAAGGTCTTGGCCGCGTGCTTGCCGATTCCTTGTCCGCTGCCGGTAATGACAACCACTTTTCCCTGAAGCACGATTCACCTCTCAATGTGTATGATTTCTATCTCGAGCGATTATCGCAATCGAGAACTGGATTCAACGTACGGCCCGCTTGAGGTTTTTACTCTTTGAGTTCGTGCGCTCGTGGCTTCGTTGAAAATAGGGCTCTGTTGAGTAGAAACGCATCAAAATCGTCACCCCCGAATGCCTTAATCGGGGGTCCAGGCCGAATTCCGTCTGGATTCCCGCTAAAGGCATGCGGGAATGACGGACTCCCGGAATGCCGTCGTTAGGAATACACAGCGCGGGCAGCTTATTCGCTCATGACTTTTTTCATGAGCCCGATAACTTCGGCGGGCTGATTCATTACTTCTCTCGCCAGCGATTCCAGCTCGTCACCATGGATCAACTCGGCGTCGAGTCCTTGTTTTTTGGCTTCTGCGATCAGCTCGGGGCTGCTGAAAGCTCTGGCGTAACCTGTGCGCAAGATTTTCACGATTTCCGGGGGAGTACCCGGCGAGCTGAACATCGGCGCGCTGCCAAACTCGCCTGAGCCGAGCATCACCGACACCAGCCGCCGATTTGTTTCGGACGTTTTGTACTGATCCATCAGCTCGCTCAAAAGCGGCGTGTCAGGAAGACGCGGATCGCGTGTTTTGCCACCGTAGACCAAGACGCGGACGAGATTTTTGCTGCGCCATGTGTTGAACGGCTCGCGCCCAAAAAACACTTGGATGGTAAAGGCCCGGCACTGCACTTCGCCGCGTTCCACCGCCAATTCGATTTCCGCGCCGCCCTGGTAACCCGTGACCAGCTGAAATTTCGCGCCGATCGCCTCTTCGAGGAGCTTGGGAAGATAATAGCCGGTGTTTCCCGTGCCGGTGACTCCGCATTTGGGCGGCACTGTCGCAGTGCGCACATCGTGAATCGTTTTGTACGGCGTGTTCGCCCACATATAGAGAATAGGACTGGTTCGCGTCGTGCTGCCGACCCATGCGAGCTTGGTCCAATCGAACTGAACTTCCTTCTTTTTTAAGAGCTGCTCAAAATAGAGCGCGGCATTGATCACGCCGACGCTCAAACCATCAGGCTTGGCGACACCCGCGATATAATTGGTCGCCGTCATGGAACCGGCGCCCGGCATAATTTGTACGACGGTGGCGGGATTACCCGGAATCTGCTTGGTCAACTGCGGGGCAATGATCCGCGCCCAAATATCATGTGCGCTACCGGCCGGATAACCGACAATGACTCTGATCGTCTTTCCTTGGAAATACGGCGTTTGCGCGGCAGCCTCGGCTGCCCACAGAAGCATGCATAAACAAATTGCCTTCTTTGACATAGCGCCTCCCACGTTTATCGTCCGGCTCGGACAGCCTTTACCGCTGGGCTTGGAACTTAAGTCAGATTCAAAAGAAACGTCAACAGCATTCTGGGTCGGCACGCGCGTCGCAATCAGGGAGACTCAAATTGTCGATGATTTTACTTGCAGAAAGACCGGTGAGTCGTTTAATCTCAGCTAATTTTCCATTTGGCGTAGGAATACACCGTCGATCCCGAGCCGGCGAACTTCACAAGTAGGACTGTCCCAGAGCGTAATTCGTGATTTGGCCAATCGCTCGTTTCCGTTCCTCACAACATAGAGACCATGGTTTTAGTCTTCTCGAAGTTCTTCTAGTTGTTGTCGTCATCGGACTGTTGGCGGCGATCGCCATCCCACAATATATGAGCTATCGAAGCGAGGCGATCAACGCTCAATTAAAATCGGATCTGCGAAACGCGGCGGTAGCCGTTGAAGCCTATTACGCCAAAAAGAATGTTCTTCCCGCTTCCATGGCAGAAACCGCCGGGTACGGCTTTCAATCGACTACCGGGGTTACACTATCACTGCTCGTCGTGTCGCCGACCGCCTATCAATTGACGGCGTCCAAATCCGGCGGCTCACAACCGAGCTTCACCTATGACAGTGTGACCGGAGTCATCCATTAGTCAGACGTTCTGCAGACGCATTGCGGCTTGACCTTCGTTCGGCGTATCGCATAGTTTGACATAGCGCAGAACCGCTCTATTGCGAGGCGACTCGATGGCGCGGCGAAACCCAAGGAGAAAAACTTATGGCCGACACAAATAATGGCAAATTTGCAGTCCTCAACCCTGTAGGATATCCGCCAAAGGTCACACCCAAGTCGATGGCGCCGCGACTGGGTACTCTCGATGGAAAGACCCTCTATTTGGTCGATCCGCGCTTCGACGACTCCGGACTCTTTTTGCGTCAGGTGAAGGATTGGTTCGCCGAGCACATGCCTTCGGTAAAAACCGAGCTTGTCGAAATGTCGAGCGTCTACACCAAAGACGATCCGAAAACCTGGGAGATGATCAAGGCCAACGGTGACGGCGCGATCATCGGCGTCGGCCATTGAAGCACTTGTGCGCCGGCGGTCGCCGTGCACGCAATCGCTCTCGATAGCAAATACGGTGTGCCCACCGTCGCTATTCATACAAACGCTTTCGAAAAAGCCGTACAATCGGTGACCCGGATGCACGGCATGCCGCAGGCCCGCTACACCTTCGTGCCCCAGCCGGTAATGGGCAAAACCGCGGCGCAGCTGCGCGCCTATGTCGATGGCATGAGTCCCATCAGCGGCCGCCCGGTCATGCAGGAGGTGATCGAAGGTCTCACGCGTCCCGCCGAGGGCGATCATCTCAAGGAAACCAAATTCGATCGGACGATGCCAAGACTGGTGGACGGCGACAGCGCTGATAATCTGCAACAGTTTTTTCTGGATAATAATTGGACTGACAAACTGCCGATCGTTCTTCCCACGGAGAAAAAGGTCGAAGAAATGCTACGGCACACAAGCCGTAAGCCGGACGAAATCGCCGGGCATCTGCGCTCGAATCAATTCCGTCAACACTGGGAATTCACGGTGGAGAAAGTCGCGGTCAATGCAGTCATGGCTGGCGCGCAGCCGGAATATTTTCCAGTGATCCTGGCGCTCGCCGCCAGCGGCGTCAGCGCCCGCGGTAGCACCACTAGCTCGATGGCGGCAATGGTCGTGGTCAACGGCCCGATTCGCCAGGAAATCGGCATGAACGCAGGGACTGGGGCCATGGCACCTTACAATCATGCCAACGCGACGATCGGACGTGCTTACGGATTGCTGTCACAAAATCTTCAGGGCGGGTCGATCCCCGGGGACAGCTACATGGGTTCTCAAGGGAACGGTTACGCATACGGGAGCGTCACTTTTGCGGAAAACGAAGAGCGCAGCCCGTGGACGCCATTTCATGTTCAGCACGGATTCAAGCCCAACGACAGCACGGTGAGCATTTTCACCGGCTGTCGTTCAACGGCCTTCACGCTCGGAGTGCGCGAAAAATACTGGCGCGAGCACGTCCGCAACATGCTGCGCGGCATGGACGCGCACAGCGCGCCGACCTTTCTGCTCGATCCGATCGCGGCACGGCAGTTCATCGATCGCGGCGGCTTCGATAAGAAAGAGCAGTTGATCGAATGGGTTTACGAAAATGCGTTGATGCCGGCTGGCGAATATTGGGATTATCAGCTGATCCAGAATTATATTTACCCGCGCGCGACATTCGGTGAAGAACCCTATGCGTCGAAGCTGAAAGCGGCCCCGCAGGAAATGATTAAAATGTTCAAACCCGATGAGATTCACATCGTCGTCGTCGGTGGCGAGACCAACGGCTACTGGCGCATCATGGGCTGCAATTACCAGAAGACTGTCTCGATCGATGAGTGGCGATGAAGGAGCTCGATTCATCTACGCACACAGACCAAGAAAGACGAAAAATTCGTCGTGGCTGATTACGACGTCATCATAGTGGGCTCCGGCCTCGCCGGCCTCACCGCTGGCTTGTTTGCTGCGCGATACGGTCTGTCGACTCTTGTGCTCGAATCCAACATTCCCGGCGGCCACCTGATCAGCATCGAAAAGATCGAAGACTTTCCTGGATTTCCAGACGGCATTGCCGGTTATGACCTCTGCCCTACGGTGCAGCGTCAGGCCGCAGATCACGGTGCCGAGTTTCAACGCGCTGAGGTTGAAAATTTGCATCCGGAAGGTCCTTTCTGGTCGGTGATTACGGATGAGGAACGGCATCGGGGCAAAGCGGTCATCGTCGCCACAGGCTCATCGCTGAAAGAACTCGGCGTCCCGGGAGAGGCCAAGTTAATGGGTCGTGGCGTGAGTCATTGCGCTAGTTGCGACGGACCGCTGTACAATGAAAAAACCGTCGCCGTGGTCGGCGGCGGTGATTCCGCCCTGCAGGAAGCGTTGACTCTCGCCAATTATGCCGCCTCGGTTTTGATTTTTACTCAAGAGGAAAGCTTTGATGCCCAGTTTTCCTATGTCGAGCGTGCATTGAGCCAAGCGAAAATAGAAGCCCGCCATCGGACTGCCATCGAGGCGGTTTTGGGAGACAATGTCGTGAGCGGCGTGCGCGTGCGCGATCTGGAAAGCAACGAATCGTTCCAAATCGATCTCGCCGGATTATTTGTCTATGTCGGCATGAAGCCGAATACCGCTTTTTTGAAAGACCTCGTCCATCTCAGCGACAGCGGCCACGTACCCACCGACGGCTGGATGAGAACCGAGCGGGAAGGTCTCTATGCGGCGGGTGATATCCGGCAAGATTCCGCGGCACAAGCGATCACCTGCACGGGTGACGGCGCTACCGCCGCCATAGCGGCATACCGCTACATTAAAAATGCGTTCCCGAAATAGCGGGCGTTACGTCGGAAAAAATATTAAAGCTAGGATTGCTCCGATGTTCGGTCACAGAATCTAGATCGACATTGATTACAGCTGACAAAAAGCGTCACGCCCATGGCCTCACCGGATATCTTGGCCGCTCTGGAAAAACGGCAACTCGGCCGCTTGCGCAATATGCTGCCCGCCGTGCTCGCGACCAATCCTTTCTACCGCCAAAAACTTGCCGGCTTCGATCCTGATCGACTCACTTCGCCAAACGCGCTTCAAGCTCTGCCGTTCACCACAAAGAGCGAGCTGGTACAAGATCAGCTTGATCATCCGCGGTACGGCTCGAACCTGACGGATCCGTTGGAACGCTACATACGCATTCACCAGACCTCCGGCACCGCGGGCAAGCCGATATATTGGCTCGACACGGAGGAATCCTGGAACTGGTGGGCGAGCTGCTGGAAGCTCGTCTTCGAAGCGGCAGGTGTCACTGCAAGCGATCGGGTTTACTTCGCATTTTCATTCGGACCGTTCATCGGGTTTTGGGCGGGTTGGGAGGGCGCGCGTAAGCTGGGCGCACTGGCAATTTCCGGCGGAGCGCAGTCCACGGCGCAGCGGATCCAGTCGATTATCGATTACGGCGCTACGGTGCTCGTTTCCACGCCGACGTACGCGCTGCACATGGCGTCGGAAGCAAAAAAAGCCGGTATCGATCTCGCCAGGGATTCTGCGGTCAAGACCACCATCCATGCCGGCGAGCCTGGGGCGAGTATTTCTAGCACCAAGAAACTCATCGAAGAATCCTGGGGCGCAAAGTGCTTCGATCACGCTGGCGCCACTGAAGTTGGCGCGTTCGGCTTTCAGTGCGCTTTTCAACCGCAAGCGATCCATGTCAACGAAGACGAATTCATCGTTGAAATAATTGATCCGCTCAGCGGTGCCGCAACCGCGGACGACGGCCACGGCGAGCTGGTGATAACGAACCTCGGCAGAGTAGGCAGCCCCGTAATCCGCTATCGCACAGGCGATCTCGTAGAACCGAGCCGGGAAAATTGTCCGTGCGCTAGACCGTTCTTAGTTTTGCGCGGTGGTGTATTGGGGAGAGTGGATGATATGGTGGTGGTACGCGGCGTAAATGTTTTTCCGAGCGCCGTTGAGAGCGTGATCCGCGAGTTTACAGAGGTCGAGGAGTTTCGGGTCGAAGTTTATGAACGGCAGGTCATGCGCGAGATCAGGCTTGTCATCGAGCCAAAGTCCACGGAGTACTCGATTGCAGGCTTGAGTGAACGCATCATCAAGCGCATGCGTGAACGGATCGGCCTTCGTCCGGAGATTGAGCTGGTTTCACCGGGCAGTTTGCCCCGCTTTGAATTGAAGGCAAAACGATTTTTGAAGCTCTAGTGCCGCGATCCGGAATTCATTTGAGCTGTCTATATGAAGCGCCAGTTGCAGTTGAACGAAAATCTCCCCTTCTGTCATTTCGAACGAAGAGAGAAATCTTTCTTAGATGTTCTGGAACCGGATCTCGCAGCAAAATTGGATCGTCATGCCAAGCAAGCTGGCGACAACTAGCGCGACCCGGAATCCAGGATTTTCGAATCCTTATGGATGCCGGTTTTGACCGGCATGACGACAAATCACGGGAAGATTTCTTGTCATTTTTAGCT
>DATIEH010000051.1:0-2944 GCA_035455905.1 Binatia bacterium
ATTCGGGTCAAGCGCATTCTTCATCGCGATAATCCCATCTTGCTCGGCAACCCGCCGCTTTTGCCGACCACCGAGCGCTACGGTATTCCGCTTTATGCGGCGCGCATCTGGGATCATTTAGAGCAGTCGGGGATCTCTGACGTGCAGGGGGTCTGGTGCCACTGCCACACTTTGATGGTGGTGATTTCTATGAAACAGCGTCATGTCGGCCAAGCGCTGCAAGCCCTTACCGCGGTGGCCGGCATTCAGACCGGCGCCAGCATGTATCGGTATTACATCGCGGTTGACGATGACATCGATCCGGTGGATTTGAAGCAAGTCATCTGGGCAATGTGCACGCGTGTCGATCCCGCGGAGTCGGTGCAAATCATAAAATCCTGGACCTCCGATCTCGATCCACGGCTAGCGCCGGAGAAACGTGAAAGAGGCGATTTCACCATGAGTCGAATGCTCATCGACGCCTGCAAACCGTTTCCGTGGCGCGACCAATTCGCCTTGGCAAATAAGTTCAGCAGCGACAAGCGCGAGCAGATCTGGGAGAAGTGGGCGCCCAAGCTGCAGCTGAAATGACTAGTGGTTGACGCTGGCCGCAACATCAACTACAGCATGACTTGGTACCGAGAATGGAAAGTCATCTGCACCACGGAAATGTTCAGAAACCTACGGTCGCCTACGAAAAAAGAGAGAGCGATTTCCTCCACATGTGCTCCGATCGTCATTCCCGCGGCAGCCGGAAATCCAGGTTTGGTCAATGCCGAATTAGCCTGGATACCCGCTTTCGCGGGTATGACGGAAGAGCTGATGGAGCGACGTAATCTGCGCCGGTTTTTCACGCGACGCGAAGAGACACTGTGGGCGGCCTAATTCGCCTTGAACTTCTTTTTAACAGGAGGAACACAACATGGACAAAGTCAATTTTCCCTATCGTTCGGACAGTCACCTACCTTTCTTGCATGTAGTTCATGACTCCGGCTCGTGGGAAAAACACGGCCTCGATGTGAATTACGACTATGAAATTACTTCCGAAGACTCACACAAGAATGTCGCCAATGGTACGGTCGAGTTCGTCGGCGGCAATCATTTATCGCCCTACATTCGACGGCCAGCTGGCGATAAATGGGTTTATCTCGGACAAACCGTGAGCCTGCTCAATCATCGCCTGATCGTGCGCAGCGATTCGGGCATCAACAAGGTTTCCGATCTTAAAGGCAAGAAGGTCGCGACCAAGGGCAAACATCCAGGGTTGAACACCTGGTTGTTTATTAAACAAGCCGGGCTCTTGAACGAATGCCAGGTCGAGAAAGCCAAGGGCAGCAAATTTCATTGGGAAGCGGTGCGCGACGGCGAAGCCGACGCAGCCTTCGTCACTCCGCCGGCGGATATTTTATCCAGACGTGCCGGCCTAAAAGTCATTGACGTCCCGTTTCTACCCATGGTGTGGTTCACCACGGTTTCCAGCGGATTGCCCTTCGTCGAGAAGCATCCCGACATCGTCGATCGAATGCTCCGTGGCATGTGCGAAGGGATCGCCTACTTCAAGACCCACCGCGCAGCGTCGATCAAAATCATCAAAGAAAAATACAAAGCGGAAGGTGATCTCGACGATGAAACGGCGACGCATCTCTACGAAGATCTGAAGATGATCCTGCAAGCGAAACCCTACGCGACGATTCCCGCGATCGCCAATGTCTACGAGATCTCCATCGAGCAGGACCGGGCGGCGGAAAAAACCGATCCCATGGCGCTCTGGGATTTTCATTATCTGAGACGGATCGACGACAGCGGCTTTATCGATAACCTCTATCGAACCTAATGGTTAACGAGTTGAACGTAAGGGCGACCGGCCGGTCGCTCTTACAGGGTCATCCCCGCAGACGCTAATGCACCCAATCATCCCCAAGCTCGGCGTCAAAATGAGCCCCACCGACGCGAAAGCTTATATCGATCAGCTCAATGCGAAGGTCATCCAGCGTTGGCAAGAGCGCGTGACCCGCGGCGCGTTCATGAGTAAATTTCTCGAAGGCACATTGGCCAGATCAGCGATCAAACTGTTCTTCAAAAACTGGGGCAATTTCACCGTCGAGATCAATACTCTGGTCTCGGTGTCGTATCATAAGCATATCGGCTTCTTTAAACGGCATCCCGATCTGATGGGCCCGCTCGGAACTAAAATCGCCGACGAGTTTATTCATCCGAAGCCTCCGGGCCATGTCCTGGTGATGCTCGAAACGGCTGAGGCCTTAGGACTGACCAAAGACCAAATCCTGCGCGAGCCGATGCTCCCCGAATGCCGTGCGATCCTCGATTTCAAGCGCCAGCTCATGTGGGAAGGAACTGTGGCGGAATGGTGGTTCTCAATGTTGACCGAAGAACCGATCGGTCATTGGGCCCGCATGTGGTTCAAAACTCTGACGGAAAAATATGGCTTCACCAGACAACAGGCCATTTATTTTTCCACGCATGAGGAAGCTGATTTGGAAGAGCACGCGGATGGCGTTATGGGACACGGCACGTTTAACAAGCTCGTGATGCAACGCATTCTCGAGGACGGCTATGCCGATTGTCGTGAAGGCTACAACCTGGAATACTGCGCGCTTGCCGCGGTCGATCTTTACGGCGTCATGCATCGCGCCGCAGCCGAATTAGCCGAATAATGAATCTAGCTACAAGTTTATGATTGCGTCCAATCACGATCTTCATGCCTGGTTGACTGAAGTCGAAAAAATCGGTCAACTGCGCAGAGTTCAAGGCATCCCTTGGGACAAAGACATGGGCGGCTTGCTCGAGATGATTCTCGAACGAAATAAACATGCGCCGGCTCTATTGTTCGAGAACATTCCCGACGCGCGCCAGGACACCAGCGTGCTCTGCAGTCAGATCGACGGCATCGAGCGACTGGCGCTGGCGATGGGCACCGACCCTAAACTCGGCATTACCGAATTCA
>DATIEH010000052.1:0-8800 GCA_035455905.1 Binatia bacterium
TACTTATGGTTCGTTGCACAAAATTATCGGCGAACCACAATTGGAAGGCAGCGATGCGACGCGTTTGGCCGAGCGCGAGACCGGGCGGAAAATGACGCCGGGCGAAGTATCTGATTTTTGGCTGCAGAAATCCTGGACGTACATTCGTACTGACCCGCTCCAATGGACTCGACTCCTAGGGAAAAAATGGTTGATGGTCTGGAATGCGCGCGAGGTGGAAGATTCCGACGATTTTTATATCTATAGCAAATGGTCCTTGGTGCTCACGATTCTGGGGTGGATCACTCATTTCGGTGTCTTGGCGCCCCTCGCTGCTGTCGGCATCTGGGTTTCGCGGCGCCAGTGGCGAGGCTTGTGGTTGCTTTACGGCATGATCCTTTCTCTGGCACTGAGCGTGGCGGCGTTTTACGTCTTCGGCCGCTACCGATTTCCGCTCGTGCCGTTGCTGACGCTCTTTGCTGGAGCGACAATGGCGGAACTGAGCAATCTGTTCCGGAATCGAGGGCGGTCTCTGGCTGCCGCTTTTGTGGTTTTACTCGCGAGCGCGCTGATCGTGAATTGGCCCTTATACGGGATTCACGGACCGGGTGCCGTCGGGTATAACAATCTCTCCACTGCCTATTATAGACAGGGCAAAGTCACTGAAGCGATCGCTGCCGCCCTCCAGGCGCTCCAAGTCGACCCGGATCTGGGCGTGGCGCATTACAATCTCGGCAATCTATACGCCGCTCAGGGGAAATTCGATATCGCCAAACAATATTTTGAGCGCGCGATGGCGATTTATCCCAATTACGCGGACGCGCGGACCAACTATGGCCAGCTGATCGCCGAGCGCGGGGATCTCGAGACCGGAATTCGATATTTTCGCCAGGCGATCAGGCTCAATCCCGCCATCACTCGAGCTCATCTCAATCTGGGCGTCGCTCTCGCAAAGGAGGGCCGGCTGGAGGAAGCGATTCAACCGCTGCAACGAGCCGCTGAGCTGAATCCCGATGCTCCTGAAGCGAGTTATTATCTCGGCAGTGTTTACGCCGCGCAGAATCGCTATGCTGATGCCGCAGCGGCTTTTGATCGCGCTCTACAGATTCGGCCCGACTATGTTCCCGCACACCAAAGCCTGGCACAATTGTTGGCTTTACAAGGCAGGAAAGGCGAAGCGATGCAGCACTACCAAGAAGCGCTTCGCCTCATGAGGCAAAACCAATCGACTCCCAACGGTCCAAAATCCTTTCCGGATTGATCGGCGAGCCTCACTCGCATTCAATGAATTGGACTCAAAACGAAGCGGCGATCCGTAGCGTCACCGCAGCCGGAGGATTGACGAGCTTGATAAAAGGTATGGGGTCGTCCGCCACTTGCACCGGTTCGATTCTTGTCGGCGGCACGGTCCTCAGGCCATCGACCCAATGATATTTCAATACGACCTCATTACCTTTGAGGCCGGAAAGCTCCAATCGGTTATAGCCCGCTTTCACACTACCCTCTCCGACCTGGAACCAGCTCAACGGCTGGTTGACTTTCATCAGGTGTATCGGTCCGATGCGCTGCTCGACCGTGACCAAGCCCGGTATGGATTGTAGTCGCTGAATCGAGCGCGGATCGAACGCGACGACAGCGCCAATGTTATAGAGGCGCAGATAGTTGCGTAACTCCGAGTCCGAGATCGCTTGCGGCTCCTTTTGAAACAGTTTGCCGGAGTGAAACTCGGCGAAGTGGTGGCGATCGTTATACAAATTGATAGGTCCACCGATCAATTGCCGGCCGGTTAGATAGGGAAGAAACGACGAGAGATACGTTCGGTCGTAAACGAAGCCGGTTTCATCACCCGACTCTTCGAACAGAAGTCGGGCGTTAGTTGGTGTTTCTCGGTCAATCCATTCGACAATCGCGTTGAGCTCGGGACTCAATGTCGAACGCAGCTGCAGTCTGCCGCTTGATTCGGTTTGAATGACATTTAACAAAAACGCCAAGAGGCCAAGTGCCACCGTAACACCGACGAACTGCTGCGTTGACCTTCGCTGCGCCAGCGAGAGACTGAGATAGTATGAAGCGGCGATGACGAGAATTAGATCGAGCGGCACCTTAAATCGCAAAGGTTGCCAGGCCTTGACGATGGAAGAGCGCGCGCCGAAATATGTCACGGCGAAAAGAACTAGCACCGTGGTCGCTAGCATCACTCCGATGGCACGTTGGCGACTCTTTATCAGGCTCCATGTTCCCGCTGTGCCGAGAATGAGAAGCATCAGCCGTAGACCTTTCTCCATCAAAGACGTGCGGAATGTCCAAAACCCTCGTGGTCCAAGGTAGTCGAGAAGAAAAGTGAACGGACTAATTCCCACGAATAACGGTAACTGGTCTACGATCGCCGCTGAGATATCATCGCCGCGATGGTGGATCGCAGGGATCAGCCATGCTGCATTGACGAATAATGCAACCAGTGCGGCGCCGGCGCTCCACGCGAGCAAACGGGCGGTGATTAAACGATTCTCGACCAGGAGCAAGGCAAGCATCGGCGGCAAAAAAGTAATCACCGATTGCACATGCAGCGATATCGAAGCGGCCGCGAAAATGAGCCATGCGAAATGGCTCCAGCCGATCTTTGGAGGAAATACTGCGAGTCTGTAAAACAGAGCTATTCCCCAAATGCTCAGATAGGATGCCACTGGAAAACCGATCATGCCGTAAAAGAACATTTCGCGCGGCAACGAGTTCCACCAATAAATTGTGCCAAAAAATGCCGCTAACGTTGCGATGAAATATTTGGTCTCATGTGCGAGAAACAAATTCTCGGCAGCTATGTACATGAGCCAAGGAATACTCGCCATCGCGAGAAACGCGCAGATCTTAAACCACTGAAGAGGTGATAAGCTGACGGCGGACAGCGCCAATGCGGTCCATTCAAAAAATTTAATGCTGAGATCCTGGATTGTATTGGAAGGATAACCCGCCATAAAAAAAGGGTTGTATCCCCAGGTGATTTTGTCCTGGTGCCAGAATGCGGCCAAAGAGTTGAGATGATGAAAGTGAAGTCCCCAATCCTGGTCTATAAGCGGCTGCGTATTGAAGATTCCTGATGCGGGACTGAATAGTGCGGCTAGACCGCAGAGATGAAGACACGAGATGATACCGACCACTGTCAGGCTGAATCTTTGATTCCACTCGAATCGGACTTGCTCATGGCTTGCCGCGCGAAGCTTAGAAGCGTTCCGTCGTTTTTTGCGTGTTCGAGTTTTGCTCATACAGGAGGTTTCCGACATATGACTGTTATCAGGTCGGTATCAGATTTTTCAACGCGAGTGATCGAAAGCTTCTCGCGAAAATCGCCCATCCGCCGCGCTAAGAATACCCGGCGAATTGCTACTATCCCATTCGTCGTGCTACTTATCCGCAAAGGAGATTTCAATCATCATGAAGCAGCAACTGTTGAGTGCTTTAGGTTTGGCTTTTGTTATTGGCTGTTCGATGGCGGCATCGGGACAGCGCGCGACGGCCGAACTAAAAGACAAGGACGGGAAAACCGTCGGGAGCGCGAGTCTTCGTGAAGAACCGGACGGTGTGCTGGTACGCTTGGAAGTCAAAGGATTAACGCCGGGGTTACATGCGGTGCACGTGCACGCAGTTGGCAAATGCGAAGGGCCTGCCTTCGCAAGCGCGGGTGGTCATTTCAATCCGACACAAAAAAAGCACGGCTTCAAAAACGCGGATGGAGCGCATGCCGGCGATTTGCCGAATATGCTGGTGGCCAAGGATGGCTCCGGTCGTTTCGAGGCTCTGACCGACGCGATCACGTTGCGCGCGGGATCGCTGTCGGTCTTTGATAGCGACGGCAGTGCCATCGTCATTCACGCCGGAAGCGACGATAATATGACGGATCCCGCGGGGAATTCCGGCGATCGCGTCGCGTGTGGGGTAATTGCACCAAACAGCTAGCGTTTAAAGATAGTGCAAGTTCGCTGCGCCGCGAGCAAGCTTTTCTTCGGCTTGCTTGATCCGTTCTGCCGTTCCGAGATCCTGCCAAAAACCATCGAAACGAAATCCGTAAAGCGCTTCGCCGGCGGCGAGCATCTTTGGATAAGTTTCTCTGGTTGTGCTGAACTTTTGTGGCATGCCGGCCATATATTCGAAAATGGTCGGTTCTAAAATCTGCACTCCGGAAAACATCAATTTGCGAACGGGCCCCAAGGGCGGACTTGGTGCGTGGGTAGTCAGGAACCGGCAAATTTGCGCGTTCGAGTCGATGTCGATCGAACCGTACCGATCCGCGTCCGGATCGGGACGCAAAATAAGTGTTACCGCGGTGTGTTTGAGCTGGTGAAAGGCGATGGCGCGGGCCAAGTCGAGATCAATCAACGCATCGGTATTGATCACGATAAAAGTTTCGTTCTGCAAAAATGGTTTTGCCTTTAGCAGCCCGCCGCCGGTGTCCAGCAACTCGGGTTCTTCGGAATAGCTGATTTCTAAACCGAGCTGTTCGCCGGTCCCAAGCTTATCTTCGATCTGCTCGCCAAAATGGTGCAAGTTGATCATGATCTCGCTTATCCCATAGTGGCGCAGCAAGAGCAGCGCATACTCGATCATCGGCCGCCCCGCAACAGAAACTAGCGCTTTCGGCATGTCATTGGTGAGAGGGCGAAGACGGGTGCCCTCGCCCGCGGCCAACACCATCGCTTTCACTGCATCGCCTCAAACTGTTCGAGGAGCAAGGGCAAGATCCGTCGGGCCTGTGGCGTATTCGCCAAATTTCGCGCCAGGCGTCGAGTCGTCGGCGGAATGAATTTCCTATAACCGGGTTTGCCCTTCACCAGATCGAGATAGTAAAAGCGGCCGACAACTTTCAGGTCGCGTTGGATCGCCGACAGGCGATAGATCTCGATGAATTCATCGGGTACGACCATGCGCCCGAGGGCTCGGCTCGCGTCGATATAATAGCGTACCAGTCGTTGTTCGATGGGTAGCGTGACAATTTCATCGGTGACCCGGTCGTTAAGCAGGGACGCGAGATCGTATTGCGGCGGTGCGAGAAGCGCGTCCTGAAAATCGATCAGCCTTATGGATTCATTGCTCACCATCAGATTCCAGCTATGGTAGTCACGGTGGTTCAGGCAAGGAAGTTGATTTTGCAAAGTCTCCGAGATGCCGCTGAACCATTTTCGCAATTCGTTGATGGCGGTTCCGTCGATTTTGGCACCGGGACGTTTTTCCAAACCCCACTCGATAAAGTGTTCGAACTCCCACATGTAGAGCTTAAAATCAAAACGCTGTTGAAAAGCGACGCAGGTGTCATCGCGCTGTGCAGTACCAACGATTTGCAAACGCAGCAGCTCATCGATCGCCTTTTGGTACCAGACGATGATTTCCTCGTCCGGCAAGTTCTGCACCCGGTCCCATAACGCGGTGTCGCCCAGATCCTCGAGCAAAATAATCCCTTGATTTTCCCAATGGCCGTAAAGC
This sequence comes from Binatia bacterium, assembly GCA_035455905.1. Taxonomy (GTDB): domain Bacteria; phylum Desulfobacterota; class Binatia; order UBA9968; family UBA9968; genus DP-20. The sequence goes on from DATIEH010000052.1 coordinate 5,452, forward strand.
TTCGGGACATTGACTCCGATCCGGCTGAGAAAGCGGTGCAAGTTCAAGAACGGAAGTTCTTTTGGGCCTGCTTTGAAAACCGCCAGCTCCTCGCTGGAAAGGGGCAACGTGCTGCCGGCGGGTAGGTCCATAATAATCGCGGTCGCGGGCGCGCCAGCACCGCTCAACTGAGCGCGATAATACCGGCGGCTGGAAGCGTCGCCAGCAAGGGCGGCCAGAGACGTCAATGTCGTCCCCGCGCCAAAGATAAGACCGATTTTTTCGCTGATCAGCTGCTGAAGGGGATCAATCACGATTGGTCTTGAATGGAATGGATGAAGCTAGTCAAGTTAGCTAATGACGCCGGCGCCGCCGGTAGCTAAACTTCTCATGAACCGCCGAAGCCGATGCTGATTTTGCCGGCTTCGAGAATGACAGGTACTTGCCGTCGTCCATTGGACAGCTTGAGCATCCGCTCCAGTCCCTGCTCGTCTTCGAGCACGTTGATGTATTCGTGCGGAACTTTGCGTCGCGCGAAAGCCTCCCGGGCTGCGGCCGTGTAGGGTCAGAGGTCCTTACCGAAAATAATGATTTTTTCTTCCATGACGATGCCACGCGCTCGCGTTTATAAAAAATAAGCGCCAACGGGCGAAATTGCAAGGGAAGTTTATCGCATGGTAACTTCCAACGAGCATGGGAATACCCGTCGATACGCGCTTTCAGGCTACTCAGGACGAGCGGCCTATCGATTTCCGATCCTCTGATCTCCTAGCCAAGTAGCGGAAATGTCCGGCTCTCTTTACATCGTCCCCACGCCCATCGGCAATCTTGAAGACCTAACCTTTCGGGCGGTTCGCGTGCTGAAGGAGGTCGATCTGATCGCGGCCGAAGATACCCGCCATACCCAGGTGCTCCTCGACCACTATGGGATTCGCACTCCGGTCACCAGCTATCATGAGCATAATGAGCGGAGCAAAGCCCATGCGTTGGTCGAGCAGCTCCGGGGAGGTACAAGCATTGCGCTACTTTGCGATGCGGGCACACCGATCGTTTCCGATCCGGGTTATCGGCTCGTGATCGAATCGATTCGCGTCGGTGTGCAGGTCATTCCTCTCCCGGGGCCGTCCGCCGTAATCGCGGCGCTAAGCGCTGCAGGGTTGCCTACGGATCGATTTGGGTTCGAGGGATTTTTGCCGGCGAAAAAAAGCGAGCGCAGGAGCACTCTGGAGTCGCTTAAAGAGGATACGAGAACTTTGATTTTCTACGAGGCGCCGCACCGTCTCAAGGAAACGCTTGCCGACATGGCGGATATTTTCGGGAATCGTGAGATAGCAATCGGGCGTGAAATCAGCAAAGTCCATGAGGAATTCTTACGCGGAGCAATTCGCGAAATTCTCGACCGGCTTGAACAGCAGAACGTCAGGGGTGAAATCACGCTAGTGGTGCAGGGTGCTACCACGAGAGCTCCCATTCCAGAAGAAAAAGTGATCAACGAGATACGCCAGCTAGCTGAAAACGGAGTGCGAGTAAAGGAGATTTCAGAATTGGTGGGCGCGCGTCATGGGATTTCGAAGCGAGAGATCTACCGGCTTGCGCTTCAAGTAAAAAACTTGAAGTGATTCGAGCGGTAACAAATAAATGGGCGCAGCATGCTGGCCCTACCGTTTAATCACAAAACCATGAAAGCTATGTTCCGGATCTTCCCAACGCACACTCACCTCGGCGACGAGGGCGCCAGCGGGACCGCGATGACACCAGGCGATTAATTGATCGAGTTTCTCCCTTGCGCCCTCGGCAACTAACTCGACCGAGCCGTCGGAACAATTTCTCACCCATCCGGTAATCCCCAAGCTTTGGGCTTCTTGGCAGGCAGAAGCGCGAAAATATACACCCTGCACTCTACCCGCGATTTTGACCCGCGCGCGATTGGTTTCTGATGCGTTGACAGCCATCCTGCGTGTTCATAACCAATGTACGACGACCCTGCAATCCGGTAGACCGCCCGAGCCGCAAACGATTTGACAACCCAGGATTGACTTTTGTAGGCTGTCGCCGTTTCGCTAGGGCTGCGGTATCAAGAGCGCGAGCAAATGATGCGCGCCCGTTAAGGCCTTGCCCATTCGCTAACTTTGACTGGTTAAAATGAGCGGTTGTTGCATTCAACAAGGAGGGCCGAGATGGGAGTAAAATTGTATGTGGGGAATCTCCCCTACAACGTGACAGAGGAAAGGCTCCAGCAACACTTCGCGCAGCATGGCTCGGTGGTAAGCGCGCGCATCATTACGGACAAATTTAGTGGCCGGTCAAAGGGCTTCGGCTTTGTGGAAATGAGCTCCGATCAGGAAGCGGAGAAAGCCACCAACGCGCTTAACGGAACCGATTTCGAAGGCCGCAACATTGTCGTAAGCGAAGCTCGCCCGCAAACCCCGCGCGGCCCCCGACCCGGTGGCGGTGGTGGGTTCGGCAGTGGCCGCCCGCCGCGCCGCGACCGCTACTGATCTTGCTCGAGTAGCTGCAAGAACTTCTCTTCGCTTAGGATTTGCACTCCGACCTCTTGAGCTTTTTTTAGCTTTGACCCGGGGTCGGCGCCGGCAACGACGTAGGTCGTACTGCGGCTAACACCAGACGTTACTCGCCCGCCCAGCGCTTCAATCCGTTTCTGCGCCTCGGGCCGCGACACGCTGTCCAATCCGCCCGTAAGCACAAAACTCTTGCCGCTGAGACTGCCAGCTTTTTTTGGCTCGGTTCTAAATTCCACCCCGGCGGCGAGGAGTTTTTCGATAACGCGTCGATTAGCCTCCTGAGCAAAGAAACGGGCAATACTTTTGGCTACTTCCGGGCCGATCTCGCGCACTTCCATCAGTTCTTCCTCGCTCGCTCGCTCGATTTTCCGTAGATCACCAAAGTGATCCGCCAAGAGCTTCGCGGTGGCTTCACCGACATGGCGGATGCCGAGGGCGGTCAAGCCGCGCGCCAGTGTTGTATGCTTGCTTCGCGCCAAGTTGTCGAGAAGATTTTGCGCCGATTTCGCCGCCATGCGGTCGAGCCCGGCGAGTTGCTCTTTGGTGAGCTTATAAAGATCGGCAATATCTTGCACCAACCCGCGCGCGACCAGTTGGTTGATCAGTTTCTCCCCGAGTCCTTCAATATCCATGGCTCCGCGCGAACCAAAAAATTTCAAGCTCTCTTTGAGCTGTGCCGGGCATGAAATACCGATGCATCGGTAGGCGGCTTCGCCTTCTTCGCGAAAAACTTGGGAACCGCAAACCGGACAACGCTCGGGCATGACAAATTGCTTTTCATCACCCGTACGCTTTTCCGTGAGCACTTTGACGACGTAGGGGATGACGTCGCCAGCGCGTTCGACGAC
>DATIEH010000053.1:0-2269 GCA_035455905.1 Binatia bacterium
ATTCTTGAAGCCGCTGACGCCGGGGTCGAGCTGATTGTCTGCATCACGGAAGGCATTCCCGTGATGGACATGATGCGAGTGAAGGCGCAGATGGCCGGAAAAAAATCGCGTCTGATTGGTCCAAATTGTCCCGGGATCATCACTCCCGGAGCGGCCAAGATCGGCATCATGCCGGGTTACATTCATAAGCCAGGAAATATAGGTGTCATATCCCGCTCGGGAACTCTAACCTATGAGGCAGTTTGGCAGCTAACGAGTCGTGGGCATGGGCAATCGACCTGTATCGGAATTGGCGGCGATCCCATCAACGGCATGTCGCATCTCGATGCCATCCGGGTTTTCAATGATGACCCCGGAACCGAAGCAATGATACTGATTGGTGAAATTGGCGGCTCGGCTGAAGAAGAAGCCGCTGCATGGATCAAAGATAATTGCCGCAAACCGGTCGCGGCTTTCATCGCCGGGGTTACCGCGCCGCCCGGCCGCCGGATGGGACACGCTGGCGCCATTGTCTCCGGTGGCAAGGGCACAGCGGCAGGAAAAATCGAAGCGCTCAAGGCCGCGGGCATTGCCGTAGCCGAGACCCCGGCAACAATGGCGGATACGCTCATTGCGCGAATGAAGCGCTGAGCTACTTTCGCTGAAATGTCCGAATCACAACAAGCAGGACCTGTCCCGCAGCCAAAGGCAGCAAATGTCTCCCGTGGCTTGGAAGGCATTATTGCCAACACGACGCGATTAAGTGACGTCATCGGCGATAAGGGTCAGCTCGGTTATTCCGGTTACGACATCAACGATCTGGCTGGCAAAGTCGACTACAAGGAAGTGGTCTATCTGTTGTGGAAAGGGAAATTGCCCAACCGGCGCGAGCTCGATGACTTCACCCGTGCCTTACGGGCGGAGCGGCAGCTGCCAGACCCGGTTATCGAATTCATAAAGTCGGCCCCCAAAGACGCCGATCCCATGGACGTAATGCGCACGGCCATTTCGATGCTGGGGCTATATGATCCGGATATCCACAAAGAAGCGACACGGGAAATCAACGAGCGACGCGCCCGGAGTATAACTGCCAAAATTGGGGTGATCGCCGCTTATTTTCATCGCGCTCGGCAGGGAAAATCTTTGCCACCAGTGCGCGACGACCTGACTGAAGCTGAGCATTTCCTCTATTTAATATGTGGTGAACCGCAGCCCAAGGAAGCAAGCGACGCGTTGGATGTCGCTTTTGTCCTGCACGCCGATCATGGGATGAATGCATCGACCTTTAGCGCGCGCGTTACCATCTCGACGCTGAGCGATTTTTATTCCGCCATCACTTCAGCGATCGGAACTTTGAAAGGGCCGTTGCATGGCGGCGCGAACGAGGGCGTCATTCACATGCTGCAGGAAATTGGTGACGAGAAAAACGTGGACGCCTACATCGAGAAGCAGCTGGCGCAGAAAAAGAAGATTATGGGCATTGGCCATCGCGTTTACAAAACGCTGGACCCGCGTGCCCCACACTTGCGGGCGATGGCGAGAAAGCTGAGCGAAAAAATCGGCGAACCAAAATGGATCCGGATGTCGGAACGGATCGCTCAGTTGATGAAAGAAAAGAAAAATCTGAACGCCAACGTCGATTTCTACTCTGCAACCGTTTATTACTCACTCGGTATTCCGACGGATCTGTTCACACCGATCTTTGCCATTGCCCGGTGTTCCGGCTGGTGTGCGCAGGTACTGGAGCAACTGGAAGACAATCGCCTTTACCGGCCGTTGAGCCTGTATGTTGGCGAGCCGGTTGGCAAAAAAGTCGTCCCGATCGACGAGCGAGACTAGACAAGGAGCGCTGTCTTCTACGATCGGCGCTTGGAGATGCGGTTGGTGAGTCGGCAAGCGGCGACCACTCCAAGCTTAACGTCCAATTTCTGTAAAACATTTGTCTTTACTTCTCCTCCCCGCACGGCAGTTGCGCCGCTTTCCAATCCATCGCCATGCGAATGCGCGAACGGCCGCTGGGGTGGTCGAAAAAAATGAATTCCTCCAACGGGCTCGGCTCCAACTTGCGATATTTCCCCAGTTTCAACGCAACCATGGCTGCAGCGTCGGGCTCGCGCGCTGCATTAATGGCAAACGCATCCGCTTCCCGCTCGATATTGCGACCTATCGTATTTGAGATTGGCGTCAGCACGAATCCGTAAGTCGCAAAGATCAACAGCAACAGCGGGAACCCTGCCGGATCCGCAATTCCGCTTACGCCCCAGGCCGGTCCGCGTTTGCTAATTACTCG
>DATIEH010000054.1:0-2824 GCA_035455905.1 Binatia bacterium
GTCTGCGGCGACAATTACTTTCACGAGAATGAAGAAGCGGTGCTGACAAAACTAGGCGAGGTGATGACGCGGTTCGCGCCAGATCTGTTCATCGCCGGTCCGGCCTTCCATGCGGGACGTTATGGAATCGCCTGCGCGAAAGCCGCGAGCTTCGCGCTCGAGCGTTGGGGCGTGCCGGCAGTGACGGGATTGTTCGAAGAAAATCCCGGCACACGCGAAATCGGCCGGCACGTGCTGGTGCTTCAGACCGGAGCGTCAGCCGCCTCGATGCAATCCACCCTGAAGCGCTGCGCTGATCTCGCGGCGCTCATACTGAATCACGATCGTGACGGTCTGAAGGCTTTCAAAGAAGAGTTTTGCCTCAAAATCCCGCGCCGATTCACGGTTCAAGCGGACGCTCCCGACAGTGTTCGAGCGCTGGACATGTTGCTGGCGAAATTACGCGGCGGTGCTTTCGAGAGTGAGATTCCCAGAATCGAAGCCGCACCGCACCCGATTCCCGCGGCGATTCAAGATCTATCGCAGGCAAGGCTCGCGATGGTAACCGAAGGCGGTTTAGTCCCGATGGGCAACCCTGATCGCCTGGAAAGCTCGCGCGGAACGAAGTACTTCAAGTATTCGATCAAGGAACGCGACGATTTGAAAGCCGGCGAGTTCGAAGCCATGCACACGGGTTATGATACCTCCACGGTGAACGCTGATCCGGACCGGCTCATTCCCGTAGACGCGATGCGGCGATTGGAGCGCGAGGGAAATTTCGCACGACTTCACGATTACTATTACGTCACGACCGGCACGGGCGCCATGCCTGCCAAAATGCAAGAGCTCGGCGTCGGTATTGCCGAGGAGATTTTCGCTTCGGGCGTAAATGGCGTGGTGCTCACGGCAACGTGAGGAACCGGCACGCGTAGCGGCGCTACGATTGCAAAAGAAATCGAGCGGAAAGGCATACCTGTCGTGCTCATCACGTGCCTTCCGAATGTGGCAACGCAGGTCGGCGCCTACCGGATCATGACCGGAAACAAATTTCACTACCCCGTCGGAAATCCGGAGCTTTCGCCGGAAGATGAGGTGAAGTGGCGCGCACAGGTGTTGAGCGCGGCGCTCAAGGTTTTGCAGACGCCGGTGGAGTCTCCGACGGTCTTTGAGAAATAGTGAGAGGGAGAATTCCAACCGGTAAACAGATCCAAATTTTTAGCGCCTTTGACTGCAAAATTGTTCTGGATGGTAGTCTGTTTTGCTCAGGATAAATTTCGTCGAAGGAGGGGTTTCCGGTAACTGAAAATTGGATTCTTCGCTGACGCTCAGAATGACAGCCCGGTGCTTTTGGTGGCACGATTTAATGAAGGCAAGGGGGGACGGATTGAATGTTTCGACCGGCTTGAACTCTGCGATCTTCTATAGCGCCGGCATCTCGCTCTGGACGTTGCGTTTTCGCATTTCATCTTCGTAACGTTTCCGAATGTACGGATCTTCATCGGCATACTCGATCAACGTGCCGCCTTTTTTCACGTCGATATAAACACCGTCCTCACTGCGCTTGTCGGCAATCTTGAAGCCGATCGGATGAATCCGACTGCCGTAGCGTAGCGCGAGATGCCGCGCCGGTTGCGGACCGGTGTTGAAATGCTGATGGAACCAACCGCCCGGCGGACAGTAGACACTGCCGGATTTCCATTTCACCTCGACGACCTCATCGCCATGGCCGGCGTCGTACGGCCGGGTACCGAGTTCCTTAGACCACAGAAGAACATAGCCTGAGGACTGTAAACCCAGAAGAATCGCGCCGGCCCCGTGATAGTGAGCTTTGTGATATCGCGCCGCGGGCCACTGCGCTAGATGGCCGATCAGGCTATTGCCGGAAAGCTCGAACTGAGTGATGCGCACGCCGGCGCCTTTCACTTCGCGCTCATCTAAATCCGCCGATTGGATATCCATGATAAAGTTGGTTTCCCAGATATGCTGCATGCCGGCCTCATAGCGCTTCTGCCCAACCTGAAAAAACTCATCCGCGCCCGAGTAACGATCGGAAAATAGGTAAGGACAATTAAAGATAAACTCCTCGTTATGGACGATATCCATAACCAGAGGCGCGTTGGTGACCGCCAAAAACTTTACCGGCTGGCGGGCGCCGTTAATCAGCCGATGCCACGCGTTGAGCGGTGGCGCGAACAGGCTCCATGGCCCCCACTCGAAGCTCTGCTTGCGCCCGCCGTCCTGCCACACTTCGGTGGCGCCATGGCCGTCGAGTATGCAAACGACTTCCTCGTAAAAATGTTTCTCCGGTTCGAGAGCGCCGCCGGAAGGTATCTCGCCTACATACATGCCGGTGACGCCTTCCATGCCGTACAGATTGATAAACGCCGCCTTGCCGCCGGTACGGAGCCACGGCGCCAGCGCAATATTGCGGACATCCTCTACGCCGTACCCATCGACGACGGGAATATTCTGGCGCATCATCCATTTGAAGTACGTCGTCTTATGAAATGCTGCCATCAAGGCACTGATTCGTTCATTCTGCGGCGACATGGATAAGTGACCTTCTGCTCGGTCTTTTTAAGGACTCCGTCAGGCCTGCCAGAAAATAATTTATCGTATCCCCAACTCTTTATTGACTTCGCGTTGAATGGTGAAGTCGAACACACTGCCAGGAGGCACGGGCTGCGTTAATTTGAGGATTTGGGCGTCCAGAGCCAGATATTCCTTCACCTCATCGTCGGTGGGAACGCCGGTGACGGTGAACGCCGGTTTGGACAGACGATACGATTCCAAGGCGATCGGTACATCGGTATTCCACATCTTGGCGAGCATCTCGCTGATCTCT
>DATIEH010000055.1:0-9744 GCA_035455905.1 Binatia bacterium
GCCAAACTCGCGAAAAGCTCTTCGGTAAGCTGCATCAAATCTTCAAAGGTCGCATATGCCTGGTAAAACTCGAGCATGGTAAATTCGGGGTTGTGGCGCACCGAAGTTCCTTCGTTACGGAAATTGCGATTGAGCTCGAAAACCCGATCGAATCCGCCAACCAGCAAGCGCTTTAAAAAAAGCTCCGGCGCGACTCGTAGATAAAGCTCCATATCAAGGGTATTATGGTGCGTCACGAACGGCCTAGCGGCTGCGCCACCGGCGATCGGTTGCATCATCGGGGTCTCTACTTCCAAAAAATCGCGCTGCTCGAAAAATTGCCGGATCCCCCGAACAATGCGCGAACGCTTTTCAAACACCTGGCGCGCCTCGGGATTGACCATCAAGTCGAGATAGCGCTGCCGGTAGCGCGCTTCGATATCTGATAGCCCATGCCATTTTTCCGGCAATGGCCGTAAACATTTCGCCAACAGCCGAAGCCCTTCGGCTTCCAGTGTCAACTCGCGCGTCCGCGTGCGAAACAAGTAGCCCGAACCGCCGACGATGTCGCCGACGTCCAGAGTTCGAAACAAATTGTAGGCCTCTTCGCCTACTCTGTTTTGCTGAATGTAAACCTGTAATCGCCCGCGGCGGTCCTGAATGTGAAAAAACGAGGCCTTCCCCATGCGCCGAATCGCCACAATCCGGCCGGCGACGCGCAGATCCTTGGGCGCTTCGGCCAGCGCTTGCTCACTGGCATCGGCAAATCTGCTGGCGATCTCCGAAACGCTGTGGTTCGGTTTGAAATCGTTCGGATAAGGCTCGACTCCTGCGGCTCTGAGCCGGGCGAGCTTCTGCTTCCGTACTTCGACTTGATCGCTATCGGATTCGTCCACTAGTGGATCGTGATCAGCCATTTTGCGCTCTACGCTACTCAGCACAGCAAAGTTCGCAGTGAATCTGCGCGGGTAAACTTACAAACCGAGATTTTTGGCAATGGACAGCAAGGAGTAGGATTTATTAAGCGAGTAGAAATGCAATCCTGGAACGCCAAACCTAATGAGATCTTCGCACTGACGCGTCGCATACTCAATCCCCACCTCGATCGCTGCTTTCTCGTCGTCCTCAACCCGCACCAGCTCGTGCTCCAATTTCGCCGGAATCTTGGCGCAGCAGAGCGCGGTGAAACGGCGCACTTGTGGCGCGGAAAGAATCGGCAAAATTCCCGGCACGATTGGAACCGTAACGCCCATGGATCTGAGGTCGTCGACAAATCGGTAATAATCTTCATTATCGAAAAAAAGCTGCGTAATGACCGCTGCGGCCCCGGCTTCTATTTTTTGCTTCAAAAACGCCAAATCGGCAGCGCGGCTTTGGGCACGTGGATGGACCTCCGGGAAACCAGCCACCCCGATCGAAAAGCAACCGCGGGCCGCCGCTTCTCGAACTAATTCTATGGCGTGCTGAAAACCGTCCGGATGGGGCCGCCAGTCCGGCATTCCTTGAGGCGGATCACCGCCGAGAGCGAGCACGTTCTCGATGCGTTTCAGTTTCAGTCGATCCAATATGGCGCGCGCTTCAGCTTTCGATTGCCCCACCACGGTTAAGTGGCACATCACCTCGAGGCTGCACCGATTGTGAATCGCTTCCACCAGATCGATGGTTTTTTCGCGCGTGCTTCCGCCCGCCCCGTACGTCACCGAACAGAAACCAGGGTTAAGCCTCTTGATGCTTTGGATCTCGCTAAAGAGGCTTTCCTCGCCTTTTTCAGTCTTTGGGGGAAAAAATTCGACCGATAGCGTCAAGCCGGGCCGGGCATACAGGTCGGCTAATTTCACACAATTCCTTGATGACTAACTTCGGCGTAGCGCTATAAGTAGCACAATGTTCTGCCGCGGACAATTGGCCGGATGCAAAAGGATGAGAGTTTATGCGCCCTTGCCGTGCTGTACACGATCCCGCGCGGCAACCGGATCACAATTCGATCCAGGTTCTGGAGTAATAAGCGGCCGCAACGAGTCGGTATGTTGGAGCAGCGCAGTCTTGATCTCTTCCGCCACTTGGAACGACTCCAAAGTCTCTTTGAAGATTTGCCGGCGACGCGCAAAATGTCCTCCCATAATCGGATGATTTGCGTGCGCTTTGCCGATGGGCTTGCCGCGGTACTCAATATCGGCGCCGAGGAATTTGGCCGCCAGTTGATATTCCATTTCTTTGATACGCCCGCGATCGGCATTGCGGAAAAAAAAGCCGATCATCCGATCTTCGAACACTCGGTCGATAAATGTGTCGATAATCGGCCGTAGCCGACATTCGCCACCGAGCTTCTCGAACAAACTGTTATTCATGAGAGATTTGGTATTTACATCATGCCGAGCTGCAAGCGCGCCGCTTCAGACATCTTGCTTGGGTCCCAGGGCGGATCCCACACCAGGTCGACCTTGACATCCGTTACGCCAGAAACAGCTTTTATTTTCTGCTCAACCTCGGCCGGCAAGGCTTGCGCCGCCGGGCAACTCGGCGACGTGAGTGTCATCTGAACCGTTACGGTGCCGTCAGAGTCTACTTTGGTGCCGTAGATCAGGCCCATTTCATAGATGTTGACCGGAATTTCCGGATCGAAACAGGTCCGAAGAGCTTCCAACACCTCGGCTTCGATAATGGTTTCATTGATCGCATCCATGACAAATCCTCATTCGATTCCCAACTGCTGTTTCGCGCTCACCGAAATCATGCTCTGATTCCATGGCGGATCCCAGACGAGCTCGACCTCAACTTCCTGTATTCCGGGGATACTCTGTAATTTTGTTTCGATATCCCGTTTGAGAAACTGCCCCATACCGCAACCCTGCGCGGTTAAAGTAAAACGCACGACCGCTTTGTTACCGCCGCTTGAAAGCGATTGCACATCACAGCCATAAATCAAACCGAGATCGACAATATTGACGGGAATCTCCGGATCGAAGCAGGAGCCCAATTCTCGCCAGATCAATTCGCGGAGCGAACCGGGGCTGTCATCGGTATGCCCTGGACTTCCTTGGCTCTGCGGCGGCGCAAGCCCAAGTGCGTCGCTATCATTGCCATCAATGCGTGCACTGTATCCGCGCTCCGTCATGACGGTAAAGCTGCCCCCCAGAGCTTGGGTCAGCCACACGGTTGCCCCCGCAGAAAGGGCGATCCGCTCACCGCTCGGAATCATAACGGCGAAACAGTCGCGCCGGAGGCGGATCGGATTTTCCTTGCTCATCGAAAATCCCCCTTTTACAGGCGGCATTTATTCCGTCGTCGCTGGCTGGCTCTCGCCTTTCAGCGCAGCGTTTACGGTATGCCACGCCAGGCTGGCGCATTTCACTCGCGCCGGGAATTTACACACGCCGGCAAGAATCTTTAGTTTACCCACGCTTTCATGATTCGCCTCCGGATCGCCGGTAAGCATTTTGTGCACGCTCTCGAATAGATCCTCCGCAGCGGCTTCTGTCTTACCTTTCAATTCCGCCGTCATCAGCGACGCCGAAGCTTTCGAAATCGCGCAACCGGAACCTTGAAAAGCAATATCCTGAATCACGCCATCGTCAAGCTTCACGTAGACGGTCACATGATCGCCGCATAACGGATTGTAACCTTCCGCCTTGCGGTTGGCGTTGGCCAAAACGCGATAGTTTCGCGGACTCTTATTATGGTCCAGAATAACTTCTTGATAGAGGTCATCTAACTCGGCCATTAGCCAAAAACCTTCCGAACTCGGTGGATGGCTTGCGCCAGCACATCGATTTCTGCGGTGGTGTTGTACAATGCAAACGATGCGCGAGTAGTCGCCGGCACGCCGAAGCGCTGCATCACCGGCATCGCGCAATGATGGCCTGCCCGGACGGCGACACCTTCTTGGTCGAGAATCGTTCCGACATCGTGGGCGTGCACAGAATCGAGAACAAACGAAAGCACGCCTGCCTTTTCCGCAGCGGTGCCGATAATACGTAATCCATCAATTCTCGCGAGCGCGTCGGTTGCATAGCTCAAAAGCCCATGTTCGTGTGCCGCCAGACCTTCCCAATCCAGGGCGAGGAGATAATCGATGGCCGCTCCCAAGCCGATGCCGCCGGCAATGTTCGGCGTGCCCGCTTCGAATTTATACGGCAACACGTTGTAGTGAGTTTTTTCGAAAGTAACGAGACTGATCATATCGCCGCCGCCCTGATAGGGCGGCATCGCATCAAGCAGCTCACGACGGCCATACAAAATCCCAACGCCGGTGGGCCCGAACATTTTGTGGCCCGAGAAAGCGTAAAAATCGCAGCCCAGATCCCGTACATCGACCCGTAAATGCGGCACGGCTTGGGCGCCGTCAACCAGCACGGGAATGCCACGCTCATGCGCTGCTCTGATAATCTCTTTTATCGGCACAATTGTGCCAAGCGCGTTTGACACGTGGGCAATCGAGACAAACTTGGTCTTCTCGTTCAGGAGCCGCGAAAACTCCTCCAGGACGAGCTCGCCCTTGTGATTGATGGGAATAACTCGCAGCTTTGCGCCGGTTTGCTCGCACAGCATTTGCCAAGGAACGATATTCGAATGATGCTCCAGTGCCGAAACAATGATCTCGTCCCCGACTTTAAGAAACGTTCGGCCGTAGCTTTGCGAGACCAAGTTAATCGCCTCAGTTGTGCCGCGGACAAAAACGATTTCCTTCTCCGTTTCGGCATTGATAAATCGCCGGACTTTTTCGCGCGCTGCCTCGTAAGCCGCAGTGGCCCGCTCGCTCAAGTAGTGCACGCCGCGGTGAATATTTGAATTCTCCGCAGTGTAGTAGTGGTTCACGGCATCGATCACCGCCTGAGGCTTCTGGCTGGTCGCGCCATTATCCAGGTAGACCAGCGGCTTGCCATGAACCTTCTGCCGCAGGATCGGAAAATCCTCGCGCAAACGCATGACATCGAAAGCCTGGACAGAACCTAGATACTGCGGAGCAGCTTTCATCACCTTGCTCAAATTTCGCGAAATTTCTCCAGAATATATTCGTCCAGGCGCTGCCGTAGAGACGCCACTTTGATTCGCGCCACGACGTCGGCAGCAAATGCCGAGCTCAAAAGCCGCCGGGCCTCGGCCAATCCGAGCCCCCGCGAACGGAAATAGAAAAGCGCATCCGGATCGATCTGACCGATGGTGGATCCATGACTACATTTCACGTCATCGGCATGAATTTCCAATTGCGGCTTGGTGTTCACCACCGCGTCATCGGATAACAGCAAATTCTTGTTCACCTGGCGCGCATCAGACTTTTGCGCATCTTTATGCACGACAATCTTGCCGTTGAATACTCCATGCGCTGCCCCGTTCAGAATCCCTTTGTAGAGCTCGAAACTTCTCGCCCGCGGCTTCACATGCTCGATCACCGTCGAATTATCGATATGCTGGCGGCCCGCGCCGAGATAAAGTCCGTTGAGGATGCATTCGGCTCCTTCGCCCTCGAGCGCCACGTGAACGTCGTTTCTAACCAACGACCCGGCAAGCGTCACGGCATGAGCCGTAAGATGCGCCCCTCGTCCGAGCTTGGCTTCGAACGTTCCTGTGTGAAAAGCCGCTTCGCCCTCGCGCTGCACCCGACAGTGTTCCGCGAGGGAATCCCTCTCAGCGATCAGTTCAGTAACCGCATTGCAAAAATAGCTCTCACGGGTCATCCCGATATAGCTTTCGATAATTTTCGCTTCACTGCCGGCACCGAGAAAAATCAGCGTGCGCGGGTGTGTCACGAGCTGCTCGCCGTCGGCCCCGGAGACGTAGATCAACTGAACCGGCTCAGCGAGACGACGTCCTGGCGGCACAACCAGGACCGCGCCATCGCCGATAAAGGCGGTGTTTAGGGCCACCAAGCTCTGCTGCCGATAGCGCGCGTAGCGGCCGAGTTGCGTAGACAAAAATTCGTCATCGCCCTTAATCGACTCCGCCAAGCTTTGCAGCCTGACTCCTTCCGGTAATCGGTCGCGCGAAGACAGCTCCGGCGCGTAAACGCCATTCAGAAATACCAAGCGGGTAGCGCTGGCATCAGCAAATGCTTCGGACAACAGATCGGCCTGGGAAATTTTTTTTCTGGTGCCAGAACGCCGTGAAAAGTCGAATGCCGCAATCGGCCCAAGATTGGTGTATTTCCACTCCTCGATCTTTGGCGTCGGAAATCCAAGGCTGGTGAAGCTTGCGATTCCCGCCTCACGGAGCTCATTTAACCACGCCGGACTCGCATTGCCGCGCGCTCGGCACTCCCTGAAGGCATCCAGATATTGGGTTTCTGTACTTGCCATGTAAATTCGATCAGGGAGCCGTCGCCTCCGCTTTGAGCCAATCGTAACCCCTGCGCTCCAGTTCCAACGCCAGTTCTTTGGTGCCGGATTTGATGATGCGTCCGTCAAACAGCACGTGGACGAAATCTGGCACGATATAATTGAGCAATCGTTGATAATGAGTGATCACGATCATCGCGCGATCGGGGCGGCGCAGCGCATTGACACCATTGGCAACCACCCGCAGGGCATCGATATCGAGCCCCGAATCCGTCTCATCTAGCAATGCCAACGTGGGATCAAGCACTGCCATTTGCAAAATCTCGTTGCGTTTTTTTTCGCCTCCCGAAAAGCCTTCGTTCAGCGGTCGATTGGCCAAAGCCTGATCCATTTCAACCAATTTCATTCTTTCCTTGATCAGGGCAAGAAAATCCATCGCATCCAATTCTTCCAACCCGCGGTACTTCCGCGCCGCGTTCAGCGCCGCTCTCAAAAAATAAACCGTGCTCACACCGGGAATCTCGACGGGATACTGAAAGGCCAGAAAAACTCCTTCGCGGGCGCGCGTCTCCGGATTCATCGCCAACAAATCCTTGCCTTGATATATGACCTCTCCACCCGTGACCTGAAAATTTTCTCGTCCGGCAAGAACGTGCGCCAGGGTGCTTTTTCCGGAGCCATTCGGCCCCATAATCGCATGCACCTCACCGGTCCCGACATGAAGATCGATGCCACGCAAGATTTCTTTGTCTGCAACTTTGGCCCTTAGGCTGCGTATATCCAACATATTGTATGGCGAAGAAGCTAGACCGCTCGCTGCAATGCCCCTTTGCTAAGCCGGCCTCTCAAGCCTTGCCGGTCGGCAATTTCCGCAATGCTCACGCCGGCCAAAAAATTTGCTAGCACAAGCTGGGCATTCTCCCAGATCGATTTTTGCGAGCAAACTGCGCAAAATGAGCAGTAATCAGAGCCTTTATCGAGACACTCCATAAGGATCAGCGGCCGTTCTACCGCTTCGTAAACTTCTTTAATCGAGATCGCACCGGCGGTTTTTGCCAACGTAAAACCGCCCCTTGAGCCAATATGGGATTTGACCAGGCCGCCGGCCACCAAGTCCTTCATGATCTTTGAAAGATAGAATGAAGGAATGCCTTGGCTTTGTTCGATATCCGATCGGCTGATGATCTTCCCCTCGGGCTGGCCCGCTAAATAGGATAACGCGCGCACGGCGTAATCCACGCGCCGGCCGACATTCATTAATGAGCTTCGTTCCGTTTTAGCGCCGCGCTTCACAAACGTTCCACAAGAAATATAGACTCTGTAAGTCTTTGTTGTCAAGGTAAGCGGTCCTCGAACAAATATTCACATTTACAGAGCTCTAATCGCGATATTACTGAGTTTAATTTTTGTATGATACTTTGGTTAATGCTTTGTTCGGTACGAGCCCACGTCTGCTAGAGGGGAAGCGGGTAAAGTCGATTATGACCGTTAGAATATCATTCGTCGTTTCCGTTTTGTTTTTTCTCTGCGGCTGCGTGACGGACATCGTTCCCGCAACTGGAGAAAGACGTTATCTCGGCTATACCTGGCAGCAAGAAACCGATATCGGCAAGCAAGCGAGTAAAGAAGTCACCTCGCTCTTCGGTGTGTACGGAGACGCTAACCTTGCTCGTTATGTTCGGGAAGTTGGCAATCGTGTGCTTGCAACCAGCCATTTGCGACGACCCGGCGCCGATGAGCAAGTTCGCGCCACCCCGGTAACCTTCACGGTCCTCGACAGTCCTGTCATCAATGCCATGGCTCTTCCCGGTGGCTATATTTACGTTACGCGCGGCATGCTTGCTCACCTGAATAACGAGGACCAGCTCGCGACGGTCATCGCGCACGAGATTGGGCATGTCGCGGCGCGTCATGCCGCCCGCCAGGCCTGGCAGCAGCAGATCGGTCAAGGTCTGCTTCTCGGCGGCGCCGTGCTGAGCCAGGGTCTGGGTCTTCCGGCCGGGAATATTCTTAACTTCGGCGGCATGGCGGCGCAATTGTTTTTGCTTCGCTACAGCCGTGAGGATGAACTAGAAGCGGACAGACTCGGCGTCGAATATGCGATGGCTGCAGGTTACGATTCGCGCGAAGTGATCGGCCTGTTCCAGACGCTCGATCGGATGCAGGAAAAAGAAGGTCAGAGCATGCCGAGCTTTCTCGCCACCCATCCGAATCCCGGCGATCGCATTCAGCGGATCCGAGAGCTCACCGGCGCAGAGCGAGATAGCCGAACACCAAACCCGGACAACCGCTATCTCCACGCGGTCGAGGGGCTCGTTCTCGGCGAAGATCCACGCCAGGGATTTGTTCAGGATAATGTCTTCTATCACCCGGATCTCGGGTTTCGTTTCCCGATTCCCCGCGGGTTCAAGGCAGTGAATCAACCGTCACAGGTCGTCATGGTCGAAGGTCAAAATCGCGCCGTGTTGGGATTTACCGGTACAGCGGAGGGTTCGGCCGAGGCTGCCGCCGCCAAGTTGCTGAGTCAGCGCGGGCTGAGGGTGGTCGAACGAGGTTCCACACGTATCAACGGTTTTCCCGCTGTTGGCGCGCTCGCTGAGGCGCAAACACAAAACGGCCAGATCGTCACCTTGACAACGTATTTCATTGAATATCGCGGTAAAGTCTACCAATTTATTGGTTACGCTCCGCAACAGCTTTTTGGATCTTTTCAGAGCGCATTCCTTCAGACGATAAGAGGCTTTGCTGAAATTCAGGACTCACGAATTTTGGCGCGACAGCCAGTGCGATTGACCCTGCTGCGGGTCTCACGTTCGGCGCCGTTCAGAGAGCTGATCCCCAGAACATTGCCGGCGCCGTTCACTCCGGCAGAGGCCGCGATCCTGAACGAGGTCGATCTGAATCAGGAAATCAGTCCCGGCAAAATTCTCAAGATTCCATCACAGCATTAGTAGAAGAATAACGGCTAGGCTAATCTTGCTTTTCCGGTTTGGCCAGTTCGGGAAAATCCTTGAGCTGCAGTTTGCCTTCTTTGTCTCTGACCAGAATCTCAATCTTTTTTTCTACTTCATTTAATTTTTGATTGCAGTGCTTGACCAAGCCGACGCCCGCCTCGAAAGCGGCGAGCGAATCTTCCAGTGAAAGTTCACCGGACTCGAGCCGTTCCACTATTTGCTCCAGTTGTTCCAGCGCACTTTCGAATGTCTGATTCAGGCTTTCCTTGGCCGCCATAAAAGTCCTATCCCACCAGGCAAGATAAAATTACGTGGTAATTTTAAGCAACTCGAGAGGGTTTATCCGCGCTCCCGACAGACGGGCGCCCCAATGAAGATGCGGCCCTGTAACTCGCCCAGAAGCTCCGGACAGTCCGATGATATCGCCCCGTTTCACCAACGAGCCTTGTTCAACTCTGAATTCCGACAGATGAAAATACATTGTGAAGAGCCCGCCACCGTGGTCGAGAACAACGCTTCCTCCGGCAAAAAAATAATTG
>DATIEH010000056.1:0-4100 GCA_035455905.1 Binatia bacterium
CACATGCCGGACAATATGATTGTCGATGACGCGGTGATCAGGCAGGCGATGGAATTTGCCGCCTCCGCACTCAAACTGAAGCCCGATGCCGTCCCCGACATTTCTAAAGTTCGCGACTGGTCGTACGCCCGCGCCGCCACAGCGACGTGACCTTCTGCTGCTTCCGCGTCAGGTCATGTCCTGGATTAGTGCGTCGATGAAGCCTTCATCATCCAGCTCCTTAACCCAGTGCATGTCCCAGAGAGCCAGTGGATTTAGGCCTTTGGCGCCGTACTCCTGACAAGCTATTTCGTAAGTAGCAGAGAGCGCTTCCAGTGTCGGATAGGGTTTGATCTGAAGCTTGCTGACGATCGCGTCAAAATGTCTTTCCATTTCATGTGCATCGCTGATTTTCATCCGCCTCATAGGCTCTTTGCTCACAACCTTCAGGGCTTCCTGTTTGCGATGCTTCATCCAGCAAATCCCATGAATGACCGACTTCACGTAATTTTTTAGTACGGCGGATTTTTGGCGCGCGAACTCGGCGGTACATGCCTGGGCGTAATGGCTGATCACGGCGAGATCGGGTACCGGAAGGAATTTTAAACCGGCATTCAAGGGCTCTGCTTGGTAGAGCGGATCCATAAAGCAAGCGATACACTCTCCACTTATTACTTTTTTCCACTGCCCCCATCTTCCCACGTCCGCATCTTTAAAAATTGGCACTCCTACCTTGCCTTCCAATCCCATCATTCTTAGCCAGAGCGTCACCGTATGAGGTCGTCCTGAATCCCTCACCGCCATATTTTTACCGACAAATTCGCTGACGTTGTCGACGTGTTTTGGCACCATCAAATCCAAACCGCGAACGATTCTCGGGGCGCAAAAGAAAGTAATTTTTTTGCCTTTGGTTGCTTCCGCGTAAAGAAATTCCACATGGTCGATCAACACATCGGCTGAATCGTTGAAGAGCGAAGCTTCGAACTCGCCGTAAGGTTTGATCTTCAAGACCTCGACATCGATGCCATAATATTTTGTGCCGATTTCTTTGATGCAGTAGATGACCGGCGTTCGATCATCGTCACGATAGGCGACTCTGATAGTGTCCATAGACTACCCTTTTCTGCGATGCCGTATACTTAGGTTGTGTCCAGACGACACGCATCCCTGAACGAGCCGGATGATAAAGTCCTGCCTCGTCGACAATACTCATTTTTTCTTTCGCCGGAAAGATCTCTTCGGTGTTTGCGCAAGAAGAGGGGTGTCGAACTATTTTACTTTTGCGGATCAGCTTCGCTGTTGGATTCACCAGCAGTTCGGGAGTAGAGTTCAGGCGAGTTGCCTGGGGGAGGACAAAAAATGAGCTGGTTACCGGCAGAAGAGCCACAGACGAGAATAGCACCGGCGTGCCGGGCTCTGGAGAGTGTCGTGGTGCCGCGGCCGCGCGACATCGGCGGGTTTGAAGTCCGACGCGTGTTGCCGTCGGCGGAGCGGCGCAACGTAGGGCCGTTCGTTTTCTTCGATCAGATGGGACCTGCTGAGCTCGCGCCGGGAACAGGGATCGACGTGCGTCCGCATCCGCACATCGGTCTTGCCACCGTGACCTACCTGTTCGACGGCACGATCGTTCATCGGGACAGTCTCGGCAGCGTGCAAGCGATCGAGGCCGGCGCGGTGAACTGGATGACGGCCGGACGCGGCATCGTCCACTCCGAACGCTCCGATCACGAGCTCAGGAAACGCCGCCAGAGACTCTACGGCATACAAATCTGGGTCGCGCTGCCCAAGCAATACGAAGAGACCGATCCGGCGTTCACACATTACGCGGCCAACTCGTTGCCGCAAATGGATGGCGAAGGAAAGACGGTTCGCGTCATCGCCGGCTCACTTTTCGGCAAGACATCGCCGGTGAAAACTTTCTCCAAGCTGTTTTATGCCGATGCGGTTTTGCATTCCGAGGCTTTACTGGTTCTTAGTAACGAGTATGACGAACGCGGGATTTACCTCCTGGAAGGAGAGGTCGACATTCATGGCCAGAGATTCGAGCCGGGCCGGCTTCTGGTTTTCTCGTCGGGCGACGAGATTACGATTGAGGCAGTATCGGCTGCCCGGTTCGTGCTTTTCGGCGGTGAACCGCTGGACAGTCCGCGTCACGTCTGGTGGAACTTCGTTTCGAGCTCGCGCGAGCGCATCGAGCGAGCCAAGGGCGATTGGAAGAACGGCCGGTTCGCCTCGGTTCCCGGCGATGCGGAGTTTATCCCGCTCCCCGAGTAGTCCCATATATACCCACGAAATTCGCATCTCTTAGGCGGCGCTCATCGCGCCTGTGAGTGTTACGTTGGCAGTACCAGCTCTCGCATTGTAGTTTCGCCGTGATCCTTGCTACAAGCTAGGGATGTCCGTTTCGCCTTTGCTCGCGCAGCCGGCAAAAAGAAAGCCGATCTTTTACGGCTGGGTCATCGTCATCGTCGGGTTTCTCGCGCACATCGCCTCGGCATTTTCGATCTCCAGCACGCTCAGCGTATTTTTGAAACCGTTGTCTGCCGATCTTGGGATTTCCCGCGGGATTTTTTCACTGATCCGCTCAGGCGAAATTCTCATCGGCGCTGCTGCGGCGCCGGTGGTCGGCACGTTGATGGACCGCCATGGCGGACGCTGGCTGATGGCAGCGGGTGGCTTGGTTGCCGGTGCCGGTTTTATCTGCCTGGGTCAGGCGCGGGACTTTGTTCAGTTCATGCTGGTGCGCTGGCTGCTCATCAGCCCAGGCGATTCTTTGATGGGCGCCATGGTGGTCAACGTTACGATCTCACGCTGGTTCGTGCGTATGCGCGGCCGCGCTCTGGCGATCGCCGGCATGGGCCACGGCTTAGCCAAAGTTTGCATGCCGGTGATGGCGGCGACGTTGATGCTGTATGTCGGCTGGCGCGGCTCCTGGGTGATTTTCGGTGTTTTTGCATTGCTGCTGGTGGTTGCGCCGGCGCTGCTGTTTATGCGCCGCTCGCCGGAAGAAATGGGCTTGTTACCCGACGGCGGCGCGGTGGAAGCGGCAGAAACGGTCGCTACGCCACACAAGCGCCGTTACGCCAAACGCACCGGCGCCGATAATATCGAATGGCGGCGGGGCGAAGCGCTGCGCACACCCGTTTTCTGGCTCATCGCCAGTACCTTCGGCGTGGCCCAGATCGGCGTCACGGGACTCAATCTCCACGTGTTTTCTTATGTCACGGATCGGGGATATCCGACTTTGGTGGCGGCGTCGGTGATGAGCATCATCGCGGTGATGCAGTTCAGCACGCCGATCGTCTGGGGCACGCTGGCGGACCGCATGGATAACGGCATCCTCAATATGGCGAAATGCGCGCTGCAAGGCGCCGGCCTTTTGTTGGCGCTTTCGCTTGAAGGGCTCGCGCCGCTCTACGCCGGTTTTTTCATCTACGGTATCGGCATGGGCGGAACGGCGATCTTAGCGGAAACCATTTGGGCCGATTTTTTCGGCCGCATCTCGCTGGGAAAAATTCGCGGCATGGGCTCGCTGGTGACCAGTGTCTTCTCAGCCGGCGGCCCGCCGTTTTTCGGTTTGCTCTTCGACTATACGGAAAGTTACTATCTCTCCTTTAGCATTTTCATCGGCATGCTATTCACCTCCGCGGTGCTCAGTCTGTGCCTACGACCACCGATAAAACGACTGGCGCTGTAAGTCTTCACTGAATACCATTCGTCTGTTTCGCTCAACCCGCACAGGCGCTGCGAATTCAACTCCATAGTTTCTTGCTCGCGATCGCCGCGCCGTCGCGCAGGGCGCGCAGCTTGGCCCAGGCGATTTGCGGATGGACGCGGCCCCCGAGGCCGCAATCAGTGCCAGCGATGACGTTTTCACGCCCGACGATTTCGCCGAAGGTGATAAGGCGATCGGCGACCAGCTCCGGGTGTTCGACGAGATCGGTGGAGTGGCTGACGACACCGGGTATTAGAATCTTTCCTGCGGGGAGTTTCACGTCGCGCCAGACTTTGTATTCGTACTCGTGCCGGACATTGCCGGCTTCGATCAGGTACGCCTGGGCATTGACTCTCAGCATGATATCGGCAATGTCGCGCAGCGGGAAATCGGTGGTGTGCGGGCC
>DATIEH010000057.1:0-3618 GCA_035455905.1 Binatia bacterium
CGTGACGCAGCCGTTACGGCGCTCAAATCGGAGTTAGCCGAACTCAATCGGAAGGTTGTGGATATTACCACTGCGCGCCAACAGGCCGAAAGTCTTTTTGAGGAAGCGCTCAAGGAGCGTGATGGTCTGGTCGAGTCCAAAGAATCTGCACTCAAGCGACTCGAACACGAGCTCAATCGGCAGATCGGAGACATGCAGGCTGGATTACGCGAGAAGGAGCAGGCGCTGAGTCAACGCGAGGCAGAATTGGGCGCCCTCAAAAATCAGCTCGCACAGGTTGTCTCTTCCCGGGAGCAGGCGACCCGTACATTTCGTGATGAGCTCCAGGTCAAAACCGAATTGCTCGATGAGAGAGCCGCCACCATTCGCGCCTTGGAGGAGCGGTTCAGCACAAGAATTCATACGCTCGAACTCGAAATCGGCGAAAAACAAGAACTGCTTGAGTCGCGTGATGGCGAGCTCAAGGCGGCATTGACGAAGCTCAATGCGATTTCCGGAGACCTGACCGAACTCGGCGAGGCCAAGGAACAATCTCTCCGATCGCTCCAGGATGAAATAGAACAGAAGACAGACGCACTAGCCGCAGCGCAATCGGCGATGAGTGCTTTGGAAAAACGGTTAAATGCCAGGGCCGGAGTGCTCGAGACTCAATTAACCGAAAAACAGGAACTGCTAAGCGCGCGTGACTCCGAGCTCGACGCGCTAATGATAAAGGTTACCGACCTCACGGAAAAGCTCGCTGAGGTCGAAGCCGAACGGGAAAGATCGGATCGCCTGCTCCAGGAACAGCTTCGGGAGCAGACCACTTTGTTGGAGTCGCGAGCTAGCTCCATCGGTGAGCTTGAAAACCAGTTGCGCAGCAGAGTTGAGACGCTGGAACGTCAAGTCGCCGAAAAGCACAGGCTTTTGGAGGCAAGCGGCGCCGAATTGGGTGAATTGCAGGCGCAGCTAAACGCGCTCAACGAGCGATTGGACGAAAGCGAAGCGGCGAAAGTGTCCCTGGAAAATCTCTTGGACGAAGAACGACGCAAATCTGACCGGGCGCTTGCGGTCGTGGAACAAGAAGAGCCAACCGACGAGAAACTCAACGGCGATGCCGACGGGCTTGAGAATCTGTTGAATGAGCGCGAACAGTTGCTGCAAGCGCGGGACAAATTGATTCAAAATCTAATGACCGAGCTCAAAGACAAGAAAACTCAGCTGGCTAGACAAGAAATCGAAGTGTGGCAGAAAATCGAACGCCGCGAAGCTTGGAAACATCGACTGTCAAAGTTTGGTATTCGCCTCAAGGACTGAACAAGACTCCCGCTACTTATCTTAGCGGTCGACCCATACCCCGTGTAAGAGTGCCTCGGCCTATTGTGTGGCGCGTTTGTGTCAGACACGCGGGCTCAACTATTTCTGGACATAGCTCGCAGGCATCGGGACGCGCAGAATATTGACGCCTTCCGTGTCCTCGATGTAACGAATAAACCGGTATTTATTTTCCAGCTCATCATATTTGAGCGGTGGTGCTTCAGCGCGACCCGCTTCGATGCGCGCCCAGATGAAATGCGGTCCATTTTGATGCAAGGCATGGCTGACGGCCGCCTTGAGTTCGTCGACAGTTTCGGCAGGAACTGAACTTTTGATGCCGGCGTCGCGGGCAATGGCAGCAAAGTCGATTCTGCCGGCGGTCGCTACGGTAGGCTCGCCGCCGGAGGATTCGTATTGCTGGTTGTCCCAGCAAATATGGATCAGATTTTTCGGCTGGTGTAATCCAATCGTGGCAAGCGAGCCGAGATTCATCCATAGAGCGCCGTCGCCGTCGAAGACGAAAACTTTGCGCTTGGGCAGCGCGAGCGCAACACCGAGCCCGATCGAGGAGCAGAGGCCGAGAGTTTTGACTTGGATATTGCCGTCGCTCGGGTGCACCGCATTCCATTCGGCGGTGGCGCCGCCGGCGGTCGTGATAAACAATTCGTCCTTTACGAACGGCGCGATCGCCTGAAGACATTCAAATCGTTTCATTTGCGACCCTACAGCACCGCCCGGGTAAGCAGCAAAGCAACCGGCCTTTTCGAGCTGTTGGCGAGCGTAACGGCGCCCGTGATGTCTTGTTTCACCTTCATAGCGTCGCGCATGACGACGTATTTGATTCCCAACCCCTGCAGCACGGGCTCGGTGACGAGCCCCACCATATGGAAAGCATTGTCGCCGATATCTCCCGCATAGTAGATGAGCAGCAAAATCGGCATACCGAATTGCAACGCGGTCGTGGTCAGCGCGTTGCAACTGTTCAGCAAACCGCCGTTCTGCATTAACATCGCGGTTTTTTTGCCGCCCAGATGCGCGCCGGAGCACACGCCGATTCCTTCCTCCTCGCGTCCAACCGGAACATGGGTGATCGTCTTGTCCTCGTAGAGCAGGTTGATCAGTTGCAACATATTGATATCCGGCACGCTGGCAATGAGATCAATGCCCGCCTCTTTCAAACCCGCTAGAATCTGCTGCGCGCCTGCAACGGTTCCCATGGAAATTCCCGCCACCGAGTGTGAGATCGTTATCGCGACTTCGCCTCACCCTACCTCGCGGCTTTTCTCTTCTAAGAAATAACCGCCATCGCTGTCAAGCGAACATGCATATTTGACACTCAATGGGCGATTCTGTTAGCAGAGAAGCGATTCAAATACCGGAGGTGTGGCTGTGATTGTCTCTCTCTTCATCTGGCGGCTTTTGATAAAGCAGAGCGCTAGGATCGCCCTGGGCTCAGTGATCATTTTATGCTCCATCAATGCAATGATTGCCTCGGCTGCAGACTATCCGACCAAAACCATTCAGATTATCAATCCGTTTCCACCCGGCGCGGTGACGGATATTGTTGCGCGGATTGTCGCCCCCAAACTGTCTACGACCCTGGGCCAGCAGGTGATCATCGTCAATAAATCCGGCGGCGGTGGCGCCGTAGGAATTCAAGCGGCGAGAGACGCTACGCCCGATGGTTATACGATTCTGGTCACGCCGCCGCCAATCCTACTGATTCCGCTGGTGAACAAGAATTCAGGTTTCACAATGAAGGACTTCACACCGCTGGTATTGGCGACCAGCAGCCCTAACACCACGGTGGTCAAGGCCGACGCGTCATGGAAGACCTTTGAAGATTTCATCGCCGAGGCGAAAAAAAATCCGGGCGCGCTGACTTATGGCTCCGCCGGTCCCGGCACAACGCCGCACTTTATCGGCGAATTGGTAAAGCTAAAGACGAAGATCGATTTGACGCATGTTCCGCTTGGCTCGGAATCCGCTGCGGCAACGGCTGTGCTCGGCGGACATGTGAACATCGCTTTTCTTACGCTCGGGACAACGCGAAGCCATATCGAAGCGGGAACCATGCGCGCTCTTGCCGTCGCTTCGAATCGCCGGCTTAAAGATTTCCCCAATGTGCCGACCACGGTGGAGAAAGGATTTCCCGAGTTAAACTTGAAAATCTGGGTGGGCTTCTTTGCGCCGGTGAAGACCTCCGGCGCGATCGTCAAGCGACTCGCCGCCGCGCTTGGCGACACGCTAAAAGATCCCGAGGTTATTGGTCAAATCGAAAAGGCCCAGGCTCTCGTTGAGAATTTTGGCCCGCAGGACGCC
>DATIEH010000058.1:0-4306 GCA_035455905.1 Binatia bacterium
ACGAGCTCGAGCACGGTGCGGAATTTTGTCCGGCTTTTCGGCGGCAGAAGACTCGGCGAAATCGTCAATGGAAGCACGATCGCTTGCATTGGGCCGATCACGGCGGCAACCGTCGAGGATCTGGGCGGCCGCGTCGATATCGTCGCGGATCAGTTTACGGTCACAGACATGTTGCGCGTGATCGTTGAGCATTTTGAGCCTAATTCCAATCCGGTACACTAACCATCTCTACGGGTGTTAGGCTGAACGATTTGAGGCATCCTGAGTTCATCAACAAGGCAATATTCCGTTGTTCTGGTCGTTTGGCACCACTCCGAGTACACTGAGCCGGAAATCAGGGTTTTGACCTCGATCGATATCAACCTGGATGCCGGTTTGCCGCACGCATGACAAAGTTCTAACTTCGATAGCCTGGATCAAGTCATGAACTTCCCGATCTACCGGCCGAGAAGGCTACGGCGTAACGAAAGATTCAGAAATCTGATCAGAGAAACGACGCTGGAGCCTAAAAACTTCATCTATCCGCTGTTCATCGGGCCGGGCCACGATAGAGCCGAGCCGATTTCGTCCATGCCGGGCATCTCTCAGTTGAGCGTCGATCGAGCGATTCGTGAAGCGCAGGAGGTCAATTCGTTAGGCATCTCCGCGGTGATTCTCTTCGGCATCCCAAAACAGAAGGACGCCTTCGGCAGCGAGGCCTACGCTGCGGACGGTATTGTCCAGCAGGCAATCTACGCGATCAAAGAAAAAATCCCGGAGCTGCTCGTGATCACCGATGTTTGCCTTTGCGAGTATACCGATCACGGTCATTGCGGCGTGGTGAAAAACGGCGAAGTCGATAACGACAGCACGCTGGAATTGCTCGCCAAGGAGGCGCTATCCCATGCGCAAGCGGGCGCAGACATTGTTGCGCCGTCGGATATGATGGACGGACGAGTCGCGGCGGTTCGTAAAATACTCGACGATAACAATTTTCAGCAGACCCCGATCATGGCGTACGCGGCCAAATATGCTTCGGGCTTTTATGGTCCCTTCAGGGAGGCCGCGGAATCAACGCCGCAATTCGGCGATCGTCGCTCTTATCAAATGGATCCGGCCAATGCCGAGGAAGCACTGCGTGAAGTGGCTCTCGACATTCGCGAGGGAGCGGATATCGTCATGGTCAAGCCGGCGCTGGCATACCTCGATATAATCTACCGGGTCAAGGAAAAGTTCGGTTATCCGCTGGCCGCCTACAACGTGAGCGGCGAATATTCGATGATCAAGGCGGCGGGGCAGAATGGCTGGATCGAAGAGAGCCGGATCGTGATGGAGGTCTTGTTTGCGATCCGCCGCGCGGGCGCCGACATGATTCTTTCCTATTTCGCCAAGGATGCGGCGCGACTGCTGCACGGCTAGATGCGGCGGCGTCGGACGTTTAAAGCAAATTCCACAAATCTTTGATTTTCCGATTGAGCGTGCGCTCGCATTCCGCCTCGCGGCCGTCGGTGTGCACTTGTGCTTCGGAAAACCGAAAAATCAGAACCCTGGAGCCTTTGATCAGCCGTAGAATGAACGTATTCGAATCGGCATCGAACTCAACTGTAATGCCGATATCGGGATCGATGCGCCTGGCGATTTCGCCGGCCCACCGCTGGATCTCGGCGGCCGCCGCATCGCCTCGTTGCGAGCTCAACATGAAGCGAGATGAGCTAAGCTATTTCTTTTTGTAAAGTGCGTCGATAAACCCGCTTTGATCGAGTTCCCGAATGAAGCTCATATCGACGAACTGCTCCGGTTTCGCGGTCTTGGCTCTAGGATCTCGCTCGGCAATATCATCGAGAACGGTTTTGAGTCCTTCCAGGCTGGGATACTGCTTCTTCGGGTACATCGCTTCCGTCATCACGTTCTCGTAGCTTTTCTCCAATGTTTCCCGATCGAGACCGCTGCCCATATAGTGGCTGAGGGCCTTGATCGTAGCCTCTTTATCCGTCCACATCTTGTGCACCGCCTCCACGTGCGCTCGAACGTAGCGGCGCACCGTGTCTTGATGTTCTTTGATATATTTCCGAGTGGTGGCTGCGCCGGTGTGTTGAAAGACCAAGCCCATTTTTGCTACGTCGGCTATGATCGCCAAACCTTTCTTTTCGGCAATGAAGCTGGAGGGCGGATTGATGACCGATGCGGTGACTCGACCCGTCAAAGCCGCGCTCAGCCGCTCAGGACCGCTTCCCACCTGCACTAGAGTGACATCCTTCCCGGGAGTTAAACCGATCTTTCGGAGTGCAAATCGAGCAATTGTATCGGTGGCGGAACCAAATCGGCTGATCGCCACCGTACCGCCCTTGAGTTGCTCAGCGCTTTTAGTCCCGGGCTTGCCCATGAGGACGTAATTGAGCGATGTGATTCCAGCCGCGACAAATACCGCATCCGAGCCTGCAAACGCGCTGTTAATCAAAGCTGGGCCAGAAACTTGAGTGATCGGAACGTCTCCGGAGACCAGAGCGAGAATTGCGGTGGTGCCGCCGGTGAAAAATATCAGCTGAACATCGAGACCGTTTTTGGCAAACAGGCCTGTATCTTTGGCGACCCACGCCGGCAGTTGATCGGCGCTGGCAGAGCTGTAGCCAACATTGAGACGGGTTGTTTGTGCGTCAGCAGGCGTGTCGAACGAAAGGGAAAGGAATAATGTTGCGATTGCCGCGAAAAACGTCTTCCTCATGTTGCCTCACCTCCAGCGAAATACTACCGAAGGGCGGAGCTACAAACAAGAAAGCCCCGAATCGCTTCGAGGCTTTCTCAATCAACGGCCAGGATAGTTTTGTGATTATGAGTCTTTTCTAAAATCAGTGCGAAATAGTTTGTGGCAGTCGCCGCAAGCGCCCTCGCGCGGATTGCCCAGCTCTTTGACTTTAATATTAACCTCAGCTTCATTTTTGCTCGCCGCAGCCTTACTTAACGCCTCTGCCGCTTTTCGCGCATTTGCCGCTTTATTCTTAAACTCATCGTTTTTCACCCAGATATCCGGGTGGGCTCGCGATTTTTCTGAGGTGCTCCCCTCCGGAAACAGCTTTACAACGGCATCCAGGTTTCCGACAATTTCTTTCGCCTTCGTCTCTATAGTGGCGTAATCCTTTTCCTTGGCGGCATCTGCGATCGCTTTGGCGTCTTTGCTATTTTGACTCATAAGCGCTTTGCGCTTACTAATGACATCGTCTTGGGCAAAAATCTGTGTCGAGACTAGGAGGCTGCCTAAAATGACTATAGTTAATACTTTACCGTGCATTTCCTCTCCTTTCGTGTAAACGTTATGATTTTATAGGCTCCCTGATGACCCCTTCTGTCGGAACTACCTTTCACTGATTAAGAAAAGCATTTCTCGATTACGGTTTGAGCTGCGCACGTATCTCTCCGCCCTTGTTCGCTGCGCTATGCACGTTGACGTAAAGATTGCCGGCTTTGTAGCTCTGGTATTGGGAGTCGGTCAATTTTGCTCCCGGCGCGACCGACCATGTATTGTTTGCCCCCTTTGTTAGCGGAACAATTACCGGCCCGTTTTTCCCCGCCGGTCCCTCGTGAATGTGCGCTGCCGTTCCCTCAACGCCAGTCGTAGTAATACTTCCGCTCACGGACTTATCTGATGAGATGTTAAAGCTACCGGTTCCCGATGCAGTTGTTTTAACCGGGGGAACCTCTTCATCGCCGGTCAGCTTAACTTTGACTCCGCCACCGCCCTCGCCTGCTGTCGTCGAACATCCGCCAAAAATCAGCAATCCGATGACAGAAGCCGCCGCGAGCATTGTGCAGAACCTGTTGTGGGTTTTATTCATCTATCCGCCTCCTTTTACATTGCCATTTTGAATAGCCAACTCAACTACCTTTGTTGACTTTTTTTACTTCGTTCAGCAATTCTTCGGTCGATAAGAGATCCTTTTCCGAATTGCTGGGCCGAATGCTGAGATATCGAACCACACCTTCTTTGTCGATAATCACATAAGACCGTTTCGCGACCCGCCGCGGCTCGTCGTAAACGCCGTATGCTTGCATCGCCTTGGCGTCACGGTCGCTCAACAAGGGGTAATTGATCTTGGCGAAATCGGCGAAAGCTTTCTGCGAAAATGGCGCGTTGGCGCTGATGCCCAACACTTCAGTATTTTCGGCCTGGAATTGCGCATAGTTGTCCGAACCGGACGCCTGGAGATCCTTGATTCAGGTCGGGCTGAAATCGAGAACGTAGAAGTTGATCAGAACGTTCTTGCCCTTGAGACTGCTCAGCTTGAGCTTGCCTCCTTTGGAACTGTCGAGCTCGAAATCCGGGGCTTTCTCG
>DATIEH010000059.1:0-3163 GCA_035455905.1 Binatia bacterium
GATCGACGATAACGTCGGATTGCCAGCGTTGATTAGATTTCTTGATCTCATTAGCCGCCATGCAGATCTCCTTCTGGCTTCATTGCGCGGGACGCTAACTCTCCTTGTTATCTGGGAAATAGAAAGCTCGCAAGTGGCCGCAAAAAGAAACCGCAGTCGTCCCGTTCTACGTCAATTGGAGTAAACCGAAGAGAGGCAAAGATTTCTCGCTTTGCTCGAAACGTCAATTCTCTCATGTGCAGTTACATTCGAGCCTCGTCGCAAAAAAACGCACGCTTGCCGTGACGGTTTGGTATAATACGACGTTTAACGCGCCCGGGGTATTTCCGGTCTCGCAAAAAATGCGCTTTTCCGTCTGTTGATGTGACAAATATTAAGGTCGAGCGCATCCGACGAGGGAGCAATCGAGAGGCTCCGTAACAAAATACATTGATATCATGACTATCCATTTGTCCAGTTCTGTTCGTTTCAGGGCCGCTATATTAGGTTCCATTTGCCTGGGAGTCCTCTCGATGATTATTGCCACTCACTTGGGCATTGGGCTATACCCGGATTCGATCGTCTACATCGGGACGGCGCGCAGTATTCTCAACGGCGATGGCGTGCGCTTTTTAAACGACATAGGCCAAATCGCGCCGGTGACGCAGTACCCACCACTTTATTCTCTAATGATCGCCGCGCTCGGAGTGCTCGGATTGGATCCGTTGGACGGGGCGCGTTGGATCAGTCTGTGTTTTTATGCCGCCAATGCATTTCTTGCGGCGTGGATCGTTCAGCGTGTCACCTCGTCTATTTGGGCATCTTGGTTAGCTTGCTTTTTAGCTCTAACCGCTTTTCCGATGATTTACATTAGTTCACAGGCACTCACGGAACCGATCTTCATTTGTTTTGTCTTGTTGGCGTTGATAATGCTCGGCGATTTTTTCACGACTGGGGAAAGCTCGCGGCTCTACGGCGCGGCGCTCTTAATCGGCATCAGCTGCTTGGTGCGATATGTCGGCCTGGCGTTTTTGACGACCGGCGGTTTCGCAATTCTCGTCTTTGGCAGAACCAACTGGACCGCCCGGCTACGGGACGTGGCTAAATTCGGAATTTTAGGATCATTCCCGTTAGCCATTTGGGTCACCAGAAATCTTTTTTCCGCCGGGAATGCCGTCAATCGTACTTTTAGCTTTCATCCGCCGGCTCTGAACGATTTGTTGCCCGCCATGGATACCGCCGGATATTGGTTGCTGCCGATCTCGATTGTTGAAAATATTCCATGGCTCAGCCGAACCGTTGTTGCCTTGGCTTTGCTTTCAATCATCTGGGGGTTAGCGCAGAAAAGTTATTTAAGGAATCATTACATTCAGCTGCTGGCTTTTTGGATTGCCGGCTACGGTTCGTTTCTGCTGGTTTCCATGTCGCTCAACGACCAACCACTCTACTTCGACACGCGCACTTTAGCTTTGCCGTACATGACCGTGATGTTGTTGGCGGTGTCTTTTATATACGAATGGCAGCAAAAAAAAGCGGCGCTACCGTTTAGCCTGAGGCCCGCGATCGCCATGCTTTTAACTCTACAATTGACCAACGGCATTGTCTGGTTGAAGCAAAGCTATTCAGACGGTATCGGCTTTGCCACCGAGCAGTGGCGAACTTCCGAGCTGATCGGTTTTGTCAAGAACGCGCGCGAGCCGTTGGTGCTTTTCAGTAATGCGCCCGACTTTCTCGCAACGTTGGCAAACAAACCCGCGCAAATGATTCCGCGGAAAGTCAATCCCGATACTTACAAGCCCAACGAGCATTATGCGGCGGAGTTCGACGCCCTGCGGGAACAGTTGATCAAGCCCAACACGGTACTGGTGTATTTTGATGATGACAACCGATTATGGTATCTCCCGTCACCCGCCGAGTTGGAGAGAAACCTGCCGCTCCAGGTGATTAAAACCGCGCGGGAGGGGAAAATTTACCGTTGGAACGGCCCACGCCTCTAGCTCCGTCATTAGGCGTGAATATCGCCGGTGCAATCCGATTCGGCCAAGGTCGGGCTGTTTCACATGCCCAAGTAGGCTTGGCGCACTCGTGAATCGTTCAGCAGGTCGCTCCCAGAGCCCGACATCGTGATTCTGCCGTTTTCGAGCACATAAGCGCGTTGGGACATTTTAAGTGAAAGCGCGACATTCTGCTCGACGAGCAGAACGGTCGCGCCGCGCTGATTTACAGCTCGAATGGCTTGCAGCAGCGGCTTGACCACCGCCGGCGCTAGACCTAGCGACGGTTCATCGAACATGATGAGTTCGGGGCAGCTCATCAGGCACCGGCCAATAGCGAGCATCTGCTGTTCGCCTCCCGAGAGCGTTCCCGCAAGCTGGTTTTTCCGTTCGGCCAATCTAGGAAACAGCGCAAAGACTTCGCTGCTGGTTTGTTTCGCTTGAGTGCGGGCGCGCGGTAACATTGCGCCCAACGCGAGGTTTTCCATGGTGGTGAGTGACGGAAAAATCTGACGCCCCTCTGGAATATGCCCAAGACCTAGGTTGCATACGTCATGCGGTTCCAGATGCGTAACGTCGCGTCCGGCAAAAAAGATCTTGCCGGCATGTGGGTGTTCGAGACCCGCAATGGTGCGCACCAGCGATGACTTGCCGGCGCCGTTAGCGCCGATGATACTGACAATCTCGCCCCGACGAATTTCCAGAGAAACCCCCGCGAGGGCTTGCGCTTCGCCGTATAACAGATCGAGATTTTTAACTTCGAGCAGCGCGGTCATGATGAAAGCCATCTTGCACAGTCACGGTATACTCTTCCCATTTGCGAGAGCGAACTTCACCTGGTTCGTCTCTCAAGGCGAGAGGAAGAGTAAGTCCGCTCGAAGCAACAACCTCGTTTGCAATACAAACCGGCACGGACTTTACACACTCAATGGCTCGCCAAGATAACAATCGAGGACCGCCTGCTCGCGGACGATATTCGCCGGTGTACCTTGTGCGATAACTTCGCCGTGATGGAGGACGATGACGGTTCGCGCCAACGCCATAACCGCGCGCATGACATGTTCGATCAGTACTAAGCTGATGCCCTCACGCTCGGTGATGTCGCGAAGCAGCGCCATCAATCGGTCACATTCGGTGGGGCGGAGCCCGCCGAGAACCTCGTCGAGCAGGAGCAGTTTCGGCCGGGTCGC
>DATIEH010000060.1:0-2459 GCA_035455905.1 Binatia bacterium
TGGGCCACAACAGGGTATATCCTTCCGATTTTAAAATGACGATGACGGCGGCGGCGCCATGATAGTGTGCTTTGTGGTAGCGACCTGTGGGCCAATCCGCCACGTGACCGATCAGCGCGTTTTTGGATGATTCGAACTGCACCATTTCCACCTCGCTGCCTTTGACATAAAGATCGTCCCGCACTCGGACGTCTTTGGCATCGGGCACGAAATTGGTTTCCCAGATCGACTGCATGCCGACGGCATAAAACTTCTCAGTGGCGGCAAAATAACTATCTTCGCCATGAAAACGCTCGTCGAATGTAAATGGGCAGTTGAAGATAAATTCTGGGTTGCGGTAAAAATCCATCGCGATCGGCGCCGTCGTAACCGCCATGAATCGTACGGGCTCTCTGCCGCCGTTTACTAAACGGTGCCAGCTATTCAGGGGCGGCGCGAATAAGCTGAACGGTCCCCATTCGAATAGGCGCTTGGGTCCTCCGTCCTGCCAAATTTCAGTCGCCCCGTGGCCGGCGAGAATACAAATCATCTCCTCATAGAGGTGCCGCTCCGGATTGAGCGCTCCGCCCGGAGCGATCTCGGCGACATACATGCCGGTTTGGCCCTCCATGCCGTAGAGCTGCACGAATGCCCCCTTGCCTCCGATCCGAGGCCAGGGAGCAAGCTTCAATTCGCGCACATCCTCCACGCTAAAACCTTCGCTGATGGGAACACCTTCGCGCTTCATCCACTGGCAGTATCCGGTGCGATCGAGCGAAGCGAGCATTTCTTTGAGTTCAGATTCCATGCGTGTCTCGGCTGGCTTATCTCTTTTTATATAACCCGTCGATAAATCCGGATTGATCCAGCTTGGCGATAAAGCTGGCATCGATGAACTGTTCGATTTTGGCGTTTTTAATCGAGGGTTCTGAAAGGGCGATTTCTTGCAACACGCCACGCACGCCTTCGGCGCTCGGATAAGGTTTTGCCGGCGTGATGCGGGAATAATAGTCGTAAGCTTCCTCGGCGATCGCACTATCGGTGACGCGCAAAAATTCTTTGATCATTTGAATGCTTTCCGGCTTATGGGTGCGATAAAAAGCAATCCCCTCGACGAAGGCGCGAAGAAAGTTGAAAACCGTTTGCGGCTCGTCGCGTAAGAAACGATCCGTTGTCGCAATATTATTGTGCGGATAGACGAGCCCGAGCTTGGAGGCATCGGCAAGCTCGACGAATCCTTGTTGTCGCGCAATCAAAGTATTGGGCGCATCCACGACCGAACCTTCAACCGAGCCGTTCACGAGAGCGCTCATTCTCTCACGCTGATTACCGATCTGCATGATCGTCACATCCTTCGCTGGGTCGAGTCCCAAGCGACTCACCATGTAACGGGCAGCGAAATCCGACGAGCTGCCGAAACGAGAGATTGCGATCTTAGCTCCCTTCAGCCGCTTGAGGTCCGATATTTTGCCGTTGACGTAAAGGCTATACGGCATGGTCGGCGTGTAGGTCGCAACCAGTAAATTGCCGGCACCTTTGAAGCGTGCTCTTTGTGCCGCCGTGCCGCCGCCGCCACTGATCAATTTTATTTCGCCGGACAAAAGCACCTGGAGCGCCTGACTTCCGCCTGCAAAAGCAGAAAGTCGACGTCTAAGCCGTTGCGCTTGAAAGCGCCGATTTTTTTTGTGACGTAGAGTGTCTCGATGCCGCCGCTGATGCTGGCTAGTCCCAAAAGCAGCGGTTTTGCAGTTTGAGCGGAAAGCGAAACGAACAGAAAAAAGAAAATTGACAGAGCCATGCTCGCACATTTCATCGTGTAATTCCGGCTCATTTTGATTACTGACGCAGCTTGCACTCTACGGGCGCGCCGAACTATAGATGCGGCTATTCTATAGGGGATCTGAACGGTTTTGACAATGAAGCTTGAGAGCAGGGTTGCAGTCGTCACGGGCTCGGTGCGGGGCTTGGGCTGGGAAATCGTTCAGGCCTATGCAGACGAAGGCGCCAAGGTCGCGATCTGTGATCTGGTTGCCGCAGAGGTGGAGAAGGCGGTCGCCAGGTTACAGATCTCCGAACACAGAGCCCTCGGCGTAAACGCCGATGTTACCCGAGAGCTCGACGTAACAAAGCTATTCGAACAGATCATGCGAAAATTCGGCCAGCTCGATATCGTCGTCAATAACGCCGGGTTTGCGTGGCCGCGCGGCGGACCGGTAAACCTGACATTGGTCGACACGCCGCTCGAGGTTTGGCGAAGGGTTCTCGAAACGAATCTCACCGGTACTTTTTTATGCAGCCGAGAAGCATTGAAGATTATGCGACCGCAGGGGGGCGGCTCAATTATTAATATTTCGTCGCCGCAAGGAAAGCGCGGAAAGCTTTTGCGCGGTCCATACTCCGCGGCCAAATTCGGCGTCGAAGGATTGACTCAGGTGCTCGCGCTCGAAAACGACGATTGTAAAATTCGCGCGAACTGCCTC
>DATIEH010000061.1:0-2728 GCA_035455905.1 Binatia bacterium
ATTTGAAATCGGTCATCGAACTATCGTCGGCACCAGAGGAGTACGTACCGAGCGGCTCGTACTTTACGCCTATTTCAAATCCACGCAAAATAACAACGCTCAATTGATGATTCGCTCGCAGGGAGAGAGCAGCGAAATTCAAACGATGCGAGCGCGGCTTTGATCTGCGGTTCGAAACAAGGAATCTGAGCGCAGAGAAATCATGGTGACGAACCCGAAAATTTTGAGTGAGCCGGCGAGGAGAACTCACTTGTTGGATCAGGCGGGCTGTTTTGCTTTTGACTCATCGCTGACAAACAGCAACAGCACCATTCCCGCGACGTAGCTGGCAGCGGCGACATAGAAGGCCTGAGTGAAGCCGTAATGCTGCATGACGTAGCCGATGATCAACGTCCAAACTGGACCGGAGATGAAGCCGACGAAGTAATAGATTGAGAACGCGGCATCGGTCAGCTCTTCGCTGGCGAAATCGCCGATCATGGTTTGAGTGAGGGCGCCCCGCGCTTGAACGAAAGCACCGTATAACAGCAGATTGATATAGAAAAAAATATTTAGCGAGGAATGCTGCACCAGCAGCACGGTCATCAACGCCGAGAGCACCAGCGTGATCTGGGTGATCATCGTCCGCTTGCCAATCCAGTCGGAAAACCAGGCGATCGCCATCGGGCCGATCAACCCCGCGGATTGCATCAGCGTCAATAGCAAACCTCCGGCAGATGCGCTGATGGCGAATTTGTTCATGAAAAAGGGGACGAGATAGGTCATGTTGACGCCAGTTCCGCGGCCCGCCGCCCCCGCCATCAACACCAGAGAAGTAAACAGCAGATTGCGATTCTTTAGACACTGGATGTAAGCGTCGAAGCCGGCGTGAGCTTTTGCCTTGCGGGGCGTTGCTTCTCCTGCTCCACCGTAGTCACGTACCAAAAAGAGGGTCAGTCCCATGAGCAGACTGAGCAATCCAAAAATTACGAAGGCGGTACGCCAGCTGACGTAAAGCAGCGCCACGGATGCAGCCGCAGGCCCGATGAAAGAACCGAGGTTTCCCGCCGAGTGATGAAACGTCAGGGCCCAGCCACGCGCTTTCGGGTAATAGCGGGACAACAAGCTCGATCCGAGCGGATGCTGCGGACTCGATCCCGCATCGATGGCCACCCGTGCCGTAACCAATTGCGGAAAGCTTCCGACGAAATATTGCGACATCGCCGTCAGACCGACGATGACATTGCCGACGGCGAGCATGGTGGTGCGACGAAAAAAATTTGACAGGAAGCCATAAATGACCTGCAATCCCTGGCCGACAAAACTCGACAGTGCAGAAATAAAGCCGAGCCCTACAAGCCCAAATCCAAGCTCGGTCATCATCACCGGAAAGATCACCGAAGTGATGCTGTACTGAAGATGATTCAAGACGTGGCAGCCGCTGATCAGTCCGAGCGCGAGTCTTTTTTGTTGGAGAGTAGTTTCCAGCGTCGGCACGTCAGACGTGCTTGCGGCGCTCACCATCGAAGTGGTTTGATCGCTCATAGTCGTGTCGGTTTTCTTTCAGTTCTTGTGTATAAGGCAGCAATTTCGCCGTCAATCAGAAAATTCAAGCGAATCATTGGTCGCCGGAGCCGTGGCGCCAGCCGGCGTGCTGGAAGAGATCAAGAAACTTATAGCAAGTCCGGCAAGCATCAAGACGAAACCGGTCAAAAACGCAGACCAGATCCCAGCGCCAAGGATTTCGACCATTTTCGGCAGCAGCTCGGGTGGAATCTCAGCACGGGTCTCAGGCATCAAAAGATTTTGCGGATGGGCAAGCCTCGCGATCAGGTCGGGCCTAAGCTCGCCGGCCGACAGTTGACGAAGTCCGCTCTGCATCCGGTTTAGCAGTACCGTTCCCATGATGCTTACCGCAAACGCACCGCCGAAGGTGCGAAAGAGCATCACTGTGGAGGTGGCGACACCGATGCGCTGATGCGGGACGGCGTTTTGCACGGCGACGAGCGTTGTCAGATTCGCCAGTCCCATGCCGGTGCCGATCAGAATTCCGCCAACGACTACCCATATGATGCTCAACTCAGAGGTGACAAGGACAAAAAAACTATAGCCCGCTGACAGCAGTGCCATTCCGGTCATCGCGACGATCCTATAACCA
Organism: Binatia bacterium; assembly: GCA_035455905.1. GTDB lineage: Bacteria > Desulfobacterota > Binatia > UBA9968 > UBA9968 > DP-20. The sequence continues at coordinate 2,138 of DATIEH010000061.1, forward strand.
AGCCGATTGAGGGCTTGTCCGGCGATCAAGCTGCCGGTGGTCCAGGCCATGCTCACGAACAGGAGCACCATACCGGCGCGGGATGCAGTAAGGCCGCGCACGCCCTGAAGGTACACCGGCAAGTAGCTAACTGCGCCAAACACGCCCATGGCGGCTAGGGTGGCAACGGCAGCCGAAGACTTGAACAAGCGCGGATGAAAAAGATCCAGCGGCATGATCGGCTCCGCGGCACGCTGCTCGACAAAGTAGAAAACAGCTATAAACGTCAATCCCAAAACAATGATGATTATCAGTTTAGCATCAAGTCCCTGGCCGGCGCGTGCTTCATGCGAGAGCGCATAAAACAGCAGTAGTAGGCCCGATAACAGCGCGAGAGTACCGGTGATGTCGAGCTTATGGGCGTGTTTTTCTACTTTTGCTTCGTGCAAGCCGGTGACGATCAGGCCGACGGCGATGGCGGTGATCGGCAGATTAACAAAAAACGCCCACCTCCAGCTCCAGTTGTCCACGATGATGCCGCCGGCGAGCGGTCCGAGGACCGAAGCGATGCCCCAGATGCCGCTGATGATGCCCTGCATTTTGGGCCGTTCT
>DATIEH010000062.1:0-3178 GCA_035455905.1 Binatia bacterium
CTCAAAAAAAGAGAAAGATCTCTCTCGGTTCCTTCGAGATGGAGGCATTGTGATTCGGAGGCCTTCGACAAAGTTCAGGCTAAAGTCCGCGAGGAAGCTTTCTCCACGATCGGACTGCGATCGGCACGCCGCTTGACGAGACGGTTTGCGGAGGATTAATGATAGCCGCAGGTGAGGAAGATCAAGGAGGGTGCCATGCCTCAGAGTGCACTGCAAAAATTCATCGCCGCGACGCGCGCGCTGTTTGCGGCTGAAGCCGATCCGGTAGGACGCTGGGAAAAGATGCGGCCGCTGCTCCAAGAGCTCCTTGCCGATCCTGCCGTGAAAGAACAGTCCCGCAATTGGCCCGATTGCTCTCAGGGCGGCGAGCGGGCCGAGAACCTGTTGTTCTATGAGGATGCCGATTACAACTTTGTAATCAACGGCTTGATCAAAGCGCCGCATACCCGGACGCAAATTCACGATCACGCACACAACTGGACGCTTTACGGCGTCCTCGATGGCACGGAGACGGTCGAGCGATACGAGCGCCTGGACGATGGCAGCAGGCCGGAGTACGCGGAAATCCGTAGGACCGTCAATGTGAAAGTTGGCGCCGGCAAAATCGATCTGGTGCCGCCGTATGAAATCCACGCCGAAGAGAGTGGGGATGAACGCACCGTCGCAATCATCGTGCGCGCCGAGAAGGCGGGCGGTTTTCTTCAGGGCCGTTATGATCCCGCGACCAACCGCTACTGGCAGGGCTACGGGCCGAAGCAACTGCCCTACGAACTGAAATAATTTTTTCCACTTGAAATTCGCAGCGCTTCTGAGCCGCCGAGTCAGCAGCAAGAAAATCCCCTTTCATCCCCCTTTGACAAAGGGGGAAAGAGGAGGATTTGTTTCGTATCTTGTCAAAAGAAAAACCAAGTAGAATTCTGCAGAGATCGCTTAGGCGGGTGTCAGACCCACGCATTTTTTGAAATCAAACGGAGCCTTTATGGCGACCACGAGTGGAAATGTTAGACCGCGTATCGCGGTTTTCTCCGGGCCGACGGCGACAATCCAAAACACCGAACCGCTGGTCACGAGCAACAAAGCGCGTGAAAAGTACGGATTGACGCCGCGCAACCACACAGACGGCTCCGCGATGCGCTTCGACGTGCTCCGGCCCCAACGGTTGGCCGCGCCGGTAACCATTTACGTGGAGCAGTTCAGCGCACATCCGCTGGAGCGTGACTTCGTCGAACTCTACGCACCATCAGACGGGTATTTGGATGTCTTCGGACATTTCCATAAAGAAAGAACAAGCCCGAGCGACAAGCCGGTTTACGAAATTATTCTGAAACCTGAAGACGGCTTGTACCCGCTTCCTTACATGGCGCGCCAAGCTAACGGGCAACCTTGGGAGATGGACGGCACCGAAAAGAACGCGTCAGAGGAATTAGTCCGGGTGCCTTTCTTTCCCGATGGTGCGCGACTCTTCGAGGAAATTGACCGTCTTGGAATATCGGACGAAGGTATCGGTTGCTTGCTCAGCGGCAAAGCTGATTTCGATTTCGTCCGCGCGCTGCCTTCCGGCGGTTATCCGAGCGGACGGCGCGCCGACGAACGAACGGATATCGGCGAGGGGGATATCGCTCCGGAGAAGCGCGGCGTCGATTTTTTCCCTTACCGTCCGGGTTATTTACGCAAAGAGCCCCCGATGGCGGCGCTCGCGCGCGTCACCAACGTTGTGCAACGGACGCTCGCAGGCGGGCAATACCTCGGCGCCATCTGGCTCGAAGGAAGTCCGTTCGTCGAAGAGACGACATATTGGCTCAACTTGTTGATCGATACGACGGCGCCGATTTGCGGCAATTCCTCGCAACGGCCGCATAGGGCGCTCGCCAACGATGGTGACCGGAATATTGTCGATTCGGTAAGCTACATCACCTCGCGCATCTGGGCGGATGAGAATGGGCGCGATTGCATTGGCGCTGTGGCGATTCTAGACGAGCAAATCTTTACATCCCGGGACGTGCAAAAATCGGATGCGCGGCCCGGCGGTTATGTGGCCACGGGCGGACACGGCGGCATCATAGGTCGAATCGGTCACCCGGGTGCGCCGCAATTTTCATTCAAGCCGGTGAAGCGGCATACGTACGATTCGGCGGTGAATTTGACGCGGCTGCCGAGGGAGGTTCAGGGTTCAAGCATTCAAGGTTCAGCGCTCCGAGCCGTTAGCGTCGCAGTCAAACATGAGGATGGCAGTCTGCTTTCGAGCGCGATTCCCAAAGTTACGCTTGTGAAGCATGCACGCTATCTGCCGGATGACACCTCGGGAGATGCGAGCGCTGAAGTCGATATACTCGCGCGCATCGAGAAAAATTTGCGCGATGCGCCCTTAGCGGGCTTTGTCGCCGAAGGATCGGCGCCGTTTGGGGCCATGAGCAATCCCGTCGACGCGGCACTCAGGCGCGCCGTGTTCAGCGGCATGCCTGTAGTGAAAGTCGGGCGGGGTAATGCGGGCGGTTTTGTGGATCCAACGCGCGATCCGTTGGCGATCGCCGGCAGCAATTTGACCGCAACCAAAGCGCGGCTTTTGCTGATGGCTTGTCTGATGAAATTCGGTTGTTTGCCGCCGGCGGCAGATCCGGCGAAGCCGACCGGGGCGGAAACCGAGGCGACCAAAGCGAAGCTGAAAGAGTATCAGACGATATTCGATACGCATTGACCAAATGCGGCGGAGTAACCACAGAAGGAATAAAAGGTTCACCACGAAGACGCGCAGCGCACGAAGCTTTCATAGCTGCGCTTGGCGCGGCTTTTCTGAAGACAGGAGCGGCGGAAGCCAAATTTTGACGATAGCAATATGGAGTGATTCGGAGGATTTTAAAAATGTCAGGCAAACATGGACACAAGCCTTTCGAAGGGCACATGCACGACTACATGGCCCACGTCAAAGCCGTCGAAGAGGATCTGGAATATTACCGGGCCAAGCGGTTTGAACCTCGTATCATCTATTTACTGCGGCGCGGTGTCGTCACGTTCTATGACCTGCTCAAGGTCCGCGCAGCGCTCAAAAAGAAAGACCATTTCTTCCAGATCGGCAAACCGCAAGGAAAGAACATCGAAGCACGGGTGCGCTACTTGGAGGAATGGCTCGATGAATACGTAAAAGGCATCGCTCTGGTGTCCGCCCGCGCGGTGGAAGGTA
>DATIEH010000063.1:0-14739 GCA_035455905.1 Binatia bacterium
GGTCCCGCCGCGCGGCAGCACGGTGCCCGCCGCGACCTCGGCCTTCGCGAACGCCGCGCCGAACGACGGGCCGATGCCCATCACCTCGCCCGTCGACTTCATCTCGGGACCGAGCAGCGTATCGACACCGGGAAATTTATTGAAGGGAAAAACCGCTTCTTTGACCGCGATATGCGCAGGCTGAATTTCCCGCACGAAGCCTACGTCCGCGAGTTTTTCCCCAACCATGATTCGTGCGGCAATCTTCGCCAGCGGCACGCCAATCGCTTTGCTCACGAAAGGCACTGTCCGTGACGCTCGGGGGTTCACCTCGAGAACGTAGACTCTCGTCCCCTGCACCGCGAATTGCACGTTCATCAGACCGCGCACGTTGAGCGCTGTGGCCAAAGCCACGGTATGCCGACGAATCTCATCTTGCACTTCGCGGCTAATGGACTTCGGCGGCAAGCTGCATGCGCTATCGCCAGAGTGCACGCCGGCGCGCTCGATGTGCTCCATAATGCCGCCGATCACGACCTGCTCGCCATCACCAAGAGCGTCCACATCGACTTCAATCGCATCGTCCAGAAACTTGTCGATCAGGACCGGGTGCTCCGGCGACGCAGAAACCGCGTAGGTCATGTAATCCTTCAAGTTTTCATCGTCGTAGACGATCTGCATGGCCCGTCCGCCGAGCACATACGAGGGGCGCACCAGCACGGGATAGCCGAGTCCCTCGGCGATTTTAAAAGCTTCCGCGTAGGAGCGCGCAATGCCGTTGTCCGGCTGCTGGATGTCGAGCTGTTTCAGCAATCGCGCGAAGCGCTCGCGATCTTCAGCGAGATCGATACTGTCCGGGGACGTCCCGATGATCGGCACGCCTGCCCCTTCCAACGGCAAGGCCAGTTTCAACGGAGTTTGACCGCCGAATTGAACGATAACCCCTTGCGGCTTTTCCCGCTCGACAATATTCATCACCTCTTCCATCGTGAGCGGTTCGAAAAACAATTTATCCGAAGTGTCGTAGTCGGTGCTGACGGTCTCCGGATTGCAATTCACCATGATGGTCTCGAAGCCGGCCTCTTTGAGAGCGAACGCGGCGTGCACGCAGCAATAATCGAATTCGATACCCTGGCCGATGCGGTTGGGGCCGCCGCCGAGGATCATGATCTTCTTGCGGTTGCTGGGTTTTGCTTCGTCTTCGCCTTCGTAGGTGGAATACAGGTAAGGCGTAAACGCGCGGAATTCTGCGCCGCAGGTATCGACAGCATTGAATACCGCCTCGACGCCGCTGGCTTTCCGCGCCGCGCGAACTTCGGCTTCGGAGGCAGCGATCAGCTTTGCGATACGCGCATCGGCGAAGCCCATCTGTTTCCAACGGCGCAACGCCTTTGCGTCGATTCTGCTTATGGATCCCGCCTCGGCAATTTCTTTCTCGCAGGCGATGAGCTGGCGTATTTTTTCCAAAAACCAGGGATCGATCGCCGAGAGCTGATAAATTTCCTCCGTGCTCATGCCGAGCCGGTAGGCATCGCCCAAGTACCAAAGCCGCTGCGCGTTCGGTTCGCGGAGCTTCGTGAGAACGATTTCCAAGGATTCCGAGCGCTGCGCCGACGAAAGATCAACTTTCGGCTCGAAGCCGAAGGAACCGGTTTCAAGCGAGCGCATGGCTTTCTGTAAAGCTTCCTTGAAAGTTCTGCCGATGGCCATCGCTTCGCCCACGGACTTCATTTGAGGCGTCAGCAAGTCCTTCGCCTGGGGAAATTTTTCGAATGTGAAGCGGGGAATTTTTACCACCACGTAGTCAATCGTGGGTTCAAAACAGGCCGGCGTTTCGCGCGTAATGTCGTTGCGGATTTCATCCAGGGTATAGCCGATCGCTAATTTTGCCGCGATCTTTGCGATGGGAAAGCCGGTGGCCTTGCTCGCCAGCGCCGAGCTGCGCGACACCCGTGGGTTCATTTCGATGACCACCATGCGTCCGTCGGTCGGGTTTACCGCGAACTGAATGTTCGATCCGCCCGTGTCGACGCCGATCTCGCGGATCACCCGGAGCGCGGCGTCGCGCATGATCTGGTATTCTTTGTCGGTCAAAGTCTGAGCGGGCGCGACTGTGATCGAATCGCCGGTATGAACGCCCATCGGATCGAAGTTTTCAATGGAGCAGATGATCACCACGTTGTCTTTGTGATCGCGCATCACTTCGAGCTCGAATTCCTTCCAGCCCAGCACCGACTCTTCGATCAAGACTTCATGCACGGGCGAGATGCTCAAGCCAGCTTGAACAACTTCTTTGAATTCCTCCGGACCGTAGGCAAAATTTCCGCCGCTGCCCCCCAAAGTTCGCGAAGCGCGAATGATGACGGGAAAATTGAGCCGTTTTTGAATCCGCAGGGCGTCGCGCATATTGCGCGCGTAGCCGCTGCGCGGCAGATCGAGACCGATGCGGCGCATCGCGCGCTTGAAGAGATCGCGGTCTTCGGCTTTTTTGATCGAGCCGATCTTCGCGCCGATCATTTCGACGCCATGGCGCTGGAGGATGCCCTTATCGGCGAGATCGATGGCGAGATTCAGCGCCGTTTGGCCGCCCAGAGTCGGAAGGATGGCGTCGGGTTTTTCTTTGGCAATGATCTTTTCGACAATGTCTGTGGTGATCGGCTCGATATACGTCCGGTCGGCGAACCCCGGATCGGTCATGATCGTCGCCGGATTGGAGTTAACGAGTATCACCCGATAGCCCTCTTCCTTCAGCGCCTTCAGCGCCTGCGTGCCCGAATAGTCGAACTCGCAGGCTTGACCGATGACGATCGGGCCGGCGCCGATGAGCAGAATCGATTTCAGATCATCTCGTCTGGGCATGCGCCTACTTGCCCCGATCTTTTTCCATCAGATCGGTAAAGCGTTTGAAGAGGTAATCGGCATCGTGCGGCCCCGGTGAGGACTCCGGATGATACTGCACGGAAAAGATCGGCAGCTCGTGGTGGGCCAATCCCTCGACCGTGTTGTCGTTCAAATTCAAGTGCGTGACTTCCACAGCGCCCTTGAGCGAATCGGCGTCCACCGCGAAGCCGTGATTCTGGGCGGTGATCTCCACTTTGCGCGTGGTGAGATCCATGACGGGCTGATTGCCGCCATGATGGCCGAATTTGAGCTTGTAAGTTTTGCCGCCGAGGGCGAGGCCCATAATTTGGTGGCCGAGGCAAATGCCGAAGATCGGCTTTTTGCCGATCAGTTTTCGTACATTTTCCTTGGCGTAGGGCACCGCATCGGGATCACCGGGGCCGTTGGAAAGAAAGATTCCATCCGGGTCGAGCGCCAGCACATCCTCCGCCGGTGTCGCAGCCGGAACCACCCGGACACGGCAGCGAGCTTCAACCAGATTGCGCAGGATGTTGTACTTGATGCCGAAATCGTACGCGACTACCGAAAAAACCGGCGCATCCAAGCGATCCTCTGTCTTCCCTGTCCCCGCCAGGGCTGGTGGCTGGCGCCGTTTGTATCCGGCGTTAAGCTGCCATCTGCCTTCGTCCCAGTCATACGGTTTAGCGCAGGAAACCTCCCGCACGAGATCTACTCCTACGAGTCCGGGTGAGGCTTTGGCTTTGGCGATGAGTTGATCGGCATTGTCGCTTACCGTCGAAATAATCGCTTGCTGCGCGCCATAATCGCGCAAATGGCGCACCAGCGCGCGGGTATCGATCCCCTCGATACCGACTATCCCGTTCGCTTTCATATATTCGTGCAGCGCCTGAACTGATCGCCAGTTGCTCGGCTCGGGTGTGTAATTCTTCACGACGAAGCCGCGCACGAAGGGGCGGCGCGACTCCACATCTTCCGGATTGACGCCGACATTACCGATTTCCGGATACGTCATCGCGACGATCTGACCCTCATACGACGGATCAGTGAGAATCTCCTGATATCCGGTCATGCTGGTATTGAAAACCACTTCGCCGACGGCTTCGCCTTCCGCCCCGAAACCGATGCCCTCGAAGATCCGTCCGTCGGCCAATGCCAAAATCGCTTTCATATTCTACCGCGACGCGGCTGTCCCCTCGCGGGCCGGCAGCGGCGCCGTTTGTCCCACAGCATGATCGATCGAATAGAGCACAGCCTGATCGCGATTTTCTTGATCGAGTCCACGAAGCTTGACCCGCACCCGCTCGTTTTCCGCAGTGGGAATATTCTTGCCGACGTAATTGGGTCGCACCGGAACTTCGCGATGCCCACGATCGATCAAGACCGCCAGACGTACGGACTGAGGCCGGCCCGAGCGAAAGATGATGCTGAGGGCGCTTTTGACTGTTCTGCCGGTATAGAGCACATCGTCGACAAGAATCACCTCGCGGTCTTTAAGATTGAGCGGACCGGCGTCGGGGTCCGCGGACGAGACCCTGCGTAGCTCTTCGCCGGCGCCGAAAATCTCGATTTCACCGAGCTCCGGGCGCCGCTGGCACCGCTTTTCGACCTCGTGCGCGAGGCGCTGTGCCAATTGCGCGCCCACGCTGCGCACTCCCAAAATCAACAAACGATCCGGATTTTGGCAGTCGCGAAGAATCTGTCCGGCGATATCGACGAGCGCCTGCTCTATTTCTGATTCGTTCAGTAAAATCCGTTGCGGGCCGCTTTTGATCGGCTCGTAACCGAGCTCTTCCGCCTCTTTGATCGTGTCGAAAATCGCCAATTCGCCCGCCTTCAACCATTCACGGAGCGATGTTATGAGACTCGGATCGAAGGACGAATATCGTTTCGACTTGGCATTGCCGATGTACTGAACCTTGTTCCGATGATCGCAGTAAAGACAAGCGACAACCCAGGCGCCGCCTTCCTCGGGTGAAAGAATCTGGAATCTCCGCCGTGTCGATACCGGTTCATTCAGGGTCACACAATTAGCATTGCGGCACTGCGGGCCGATCGCTTCCGGACTTTCGTAAATAACCGATTGGCGCCTACGTGCGCTTGTGCCCTTTTCGTGGCGTTCGAATAAGAATTTGAGCAAGGCCATGCGTACGGGCACGCCGTACGCCGCTTGTTTGAAATAGATGCCGCGGCGATCCTTGTCCACTTCAGGGGACAACTCGTCGACCCGCGGCAAAGGATGCATCACCACGGTGTCCTGAAAGCGTTGTTCACGTAAAAAATCCGCGCCGATGCTTGGATAGTTGCCGCTCGCGCCATCTTTCATGCGCTCTTTCTGCTTACGCGTCATGTAAAATGCATCGTATCGCAGCCCGGTTGCCATACTGCTCAGGCGCGCCTGAATCACTTCATCCACTTGGGTAAAGAGCGCGAGTTGATGCGGCTGCCTAGGTGTCAGATAGAGCGCGTCGGTTTCGGTCACGACTGTACTCAGATCATTGGCGGCAACCGGCGTTAAACCATAACCGTATTCCCGTTCGAGTCTCTCGATCACGTACTGCGGCAACGCCATGCCGTTCGCCGCCAGCGTAACGACATTGGCGCCGAAACGGGCAAGAGCAAACACCAGAGAATGAATCGTGCGGCCATTTCTTAGATCTCCGCATACCACCACCGTAAGCCCTTTGAGCGCGCCTTTTTCTTTGCGCAAAGTGTAGAGATCGCACAAAGTTTGCGTGGGGTGCTCATGGGCGCCATCGCCCGCATTGATGACCGGCACGTCCGCATGTTCCGCCATTGCCTGCACCGCGCCATCCCAATGATGTCGGACCACCAGGACGTCGGCATAACTAGAAACGACTTTCGCAGTATCGGCGATGGTTTCCCCCTTGGCTGTGGAGGATGATTTCATATCCGAACAGCTGATGACGGAACCGCCCAACCGCTGCATGGCCGATTCGAAGGAGAGCCGCGTGCGCGTGCTTGGCTCATAGAAAAGCGTCGCCATGATGTGTCCGGTTGCTGGTCTCTCTTGGCGCTGCTCTTGCGCACGATCAGCGAGAGCGAAGATCTCCTCGATCTCGTCGTTGGTCAAATCGGCGATGGAAATGAGATGCTGCATAGTTTTGCTTAGGTTTTCCAGCCTGCCAATGTTACTTGATCGAGCCCGTCCAATTCCTCAAGCAGTACATTAACTCTCTCGTTTTCCGCAGCGGTGATATTTTTGCCGACGATGTCCGCCCGAATCGGCAGTTCGCGCGCGCCGCGGTCGACCAGTGCCGCCACCAGGATACGTTTCGGCTGGCCGAGGCGCTCGACGGCGTCCATTGCAGCGCGAATCGTGCGGCCGCGAAAAATCACGTCGTCGATCAAGACCACGGTTTTCTCGTCAACAGCGACAGGCGCTTCCAGTGAGCCGAGCGCAGAAGCATTTTCCGGCCGGCTCCGGTCATCTCGATAAGGAGTCACATCCATAACGCCAACCGGCAGATTGGTGTGACAAATCTCATTTACCTTGCGACCCAGGCGCCGCGCCAGATGGACGCCGCGCGAGCGAATTCCAATCAAAACCAGATCGCTCGGCGCGACACATTTCTCAACGATCTCGTGGGCCATGCGCGTGATGGCCCTAGCTAGTTCGGTCCGCTCGAGCAGAACTTTTTTCTCTTCGGCCATAAAAAAACCCTCCCGGGTTATCGAGAGGGCCTTCGCGTAGAAGCTATCTGTATAACGACTTCGATCATATTACCCTTTTTCGATCTCACAGGATCGAATTAAAAGGTGATTGATTTTTGATAGCGCGCGGGTGCAGGAAAGTCAAGAAAAAGTCTCTCGCCCAAGGCTTCGAGACCACGGTTCACTGGTCTGGTTGCCATCCTGAGCGGGAAACGAAGAATCTTCCTTGATCGTACCGCTAGCACCGAAATTCCCCCGAACCATCAAATTTTCAATTCTACGATCGCTGCATGGAGTTTATGTTTCTGAATGGCGAGCCGAGCCATGACCACAGGCAACTTGAACCGCCGCGGCCCGGCGCTGCCGGGATTAAGAAACATCACCCCGTCCAGATTTGTAATACTTGGCTTATGCGAGTGACCGCTGATTACCGCTCGAAAGCCCTCCGCTGCAGGGTCGACTTCCAGCTCGTTGACGTTATGAATAATGTAAACGGCGCAACCGTTCACTCGGAGCCTTAGAATGTCGGGCAGCTTTTTTGCCCACGCCCCGCGGTCATTGTTGCCGCGGATCGCAATCACCGGAGCGATAGTTGCCAACGATGTGAGAACCTCGGGTTTACCGATGTCGCCGGCATGGAGGATCAGCTCCGACCCTTTCAGCGCGTCGATGGCCTCGGGCCGGACTAACCCGTGCGTGTCCGAAATGACGCCGACGCGCCCGGTTTTCAGCGTCAGGCGTTTTTCACGTACCGATAACACTTGATCGATTTAGCTTGATTCGCTTGGTCGCGCAATTCTATAGTGGCCGCAATGGACGGAGGCTCTATGTTTCCACATTTGCAAGGATTCAATTTGCAGAAATGGATCGATGAGAACCGCGCCGACTGGGGCCAGCGCCGAGTGATCTGGCGCGATTCAGACTTCATCGCGTTCGTGACGCGCGGCCCCAATCGCCGCAAGGATTTTCACATCAATCCGGGCGACGAGATCTTTTATCAGCTCGAAGGTGAGCTCAAGCTCCATTACCTCAAGGGTAACCAGCAGGATATCGCAGTGCTCCAGCCCGGTGATATTTTTCTCCTACCCAAGAATACTCCGCATTCGCCTAGGCGCGGCGATGGCTCTTGGACCTATGTGGTGGAACGACAGCGTGGCAAAGACGAAATCGACAGGTTTATCTGGCCCTGTGAACAATGCGGTCATCAGCTTTACGAGACCGAAGTGCGCTTCGACGATCCTGGTGATGCGGTAGCGAAAGCGACAGCCGCTCTGCAGTCGGATCCGGACTTGAGGAAATGTAAGGAGTGCGGGGTCGTCCTAGAACTGTAACCAGGGTATTGGCCGTTGCGCCTTCACCCGATACAGTTTTTTCTGAAATCTGGAGCCGCTTTCCGGATAGCCTGGATTCCCGCTTAAAACCCGCGGGAATGACGACCTGCTTTCGAGACTTTCTATAGTAAAGTAATCGTTGAGCTAATCAGAAGCTAAGCTTTAATATCCGTTTTCGCTTGAAGCGCGCGCCAGACCTTCGCCGGAGTGAGCGGCAGTTCCTGAATGCGCACACCGACTGCACGCGATACGGCGTTGGCGACTGCCGATGCTACCGGCAAAAGACCGCCTTCGCCGATGCCCTTGGAACCGAATGGACCCGGTCCGTTGTGGTTCTCGATCAGGATGGTTTCCAGTTTGTCGGGCACATCGCTAAACCTCGGGACGCTATAGTCAACCAGATTTCCATTGAGCAATTGTCCGTCTTCATAGATCATCTCTTCGATGAGCGTGTGACCGACACCAAACAGAACCGCGCCCTCGTCTTGCCCGATACACTGCTCGGGATTGATCGCTTTGCCGGCATCACAGGCAGACACGTAGTTCAGCAGATGCACCACGCCTGTATCCGGATCGACTTCCACCTCGACACCACCCCAGCCGACTTCCCAAAAAGTCGTTGTCGATCCTAAGACCGCCTTTGGATTGCGTTTATCCCTATAAAGGCCTTTCCCAATTATTTCGCCAGCCTTGCTGCCGAAATAATCAATGATCACATTACTATAGGAAATCGGCGGCCCCTCGCCATAAACCACTTGGCCGTTGTGGAGCTTTAAATGTTCGACTTTTTGTTGCAGCACTTTGGATGCGCACTGCAGCAGTTGCTTGCGGGCATCCTGTGCCGCGCGCAGGACCGCGGTTCCCATCACGACCATCGAGCTGCTCGCGCTTGTTGATATATCGTATGGCGTGACATCGGTATCGAGCTGCGCGACGCCGATTTGCGCCATCGGCAACGAAAGCTCCTCAGCGACGACTTGGCTGAGCGCGGTACGAGAGCCTTGTCCGATCTCGACTGTACCGGTGAGCAGCATCACACTCCCATCCGATGACATCTTGACCGTCGCCCCAGCGACTTTGTAAGTCCCGCCGGCATCTTTAATACAGCAGCTGATGCCTTTTCCCCGATTGCGCTCGGTTGGCTTTTCTGCCCATTTGATCGCATCGGCGACCTTCAGCAAACCTTCCTTCATATCGCAATCCACTGGTGTATCGCCCGCCGTGTAAAGATCACCCTTGCGAAGCAAGTTCTTGAGGCGAAATTCCAATGGATCGATGCCGAGCCGATCGGCGATCATGTCCATCTGCGATTCATATGCCCAAGTCACTTGGAGCGCGCCAAAACCGCGGAAAGCGCCGGCCGGTACCGTGTTCGTATAGACGCTGTACGCTTCGACATTAGCGTAGGGTATTTTGTATGGCCCGAGTGACCGGTAAGCGGCTTTTTGCGTCACTCGCGGGCCCGCGTCCGCGTAGGCGCCCGTGTCCATGTAGACCTGGCAATCGCGCGAGATCAATCTACCGTCTTTGCTGACACCGGTTTTAATGGTGACCCGCGCCGGATGGCGGGTTACGGTTTTGAAGCTCTCGTTGATCGAGAGCTGGAGTTTCACGGGCCTGCGCGTCATCCAAGTGAGCGCCGCTGAGATCGGCTCGGCCTTGACGTAAAGTTTGCCCCCATAGCCGCCGCCAACGTAAGGAACGATGACGCGAATCCGGCTGAGCGGCAGGCGAAAAATTCCCGACAAGTGGTCGCGTAAAGTAAACGGGTCTTGGCACGAGGCCCACACGGTCAGCTTCTCGCCGTCGTAGTAGGCGATGTTGTTGTGGGCCTCCAACGAGTAGTGTTGGACTTTTTGAAAGCGGAACGTATCTTCGAAAACATGATCCGCCTCGGCAAATCCTTTCACGACGTCCTTGCGGCCGAAACTCAGATAATAACAAATATTCGTTCCATTGAAGCGCTCGGGTGCTCCGTAGACGGAACCGCGAAGCTCTGCGCGCGCCACCCCGGCTTCATGCACCAGCGGCGCGTTCGGCGCTATCGCTTCCTCGATATTCGTCACCTTTGGCAGCTCGTCGTATTCGACCTCGATTAGCTCCAAAGCTTCTTCCGCGGTCGCCGCATCATCGGCCAAAACTGCGGCCACCGGATCGCCGACGTAGCGTACCTTGTCCACAGCCACGATGGACTGGTCTTTATAGGTGGCGCCGTACTTATAATTAAACGCTTGAATATCGTCGCGAGTGAGGGTTGCGATCACCCCGCGCAGCGCCTTTGCCTTCGAGGCGTCTACGCTCATAAGCCGCGCATGGGCATGCGGGCTCCTGAGAATTCTGGCATGCGCCATCCCGGGAAACTGAATATCCGAGGTATAAATTGCTTTCCCGGTGACTTTTTCAACGCCATCGACCCGATGCGCATTGGTTCCCGCAACCGAAAAGGTTTCTTTTGTGGTCATGGACAATACTGAGAACGCCGCCCGGCGATCGTTCGGTCGCCGAAACAAGACGAGCTACTTGCGGATTTTAGGACTGTCTTTTTCGGGAAAATAAAGATCGCAGAACGGACAATGAAAATTCATTCCTGAACCGAGCATGTGCGGATTGACCACGAAAATTTTCTTGCACTTCGGACAGGTAACTTCTACCGCCTGACCCATGATTCACTCCTCACTTCAATTTAATGGAATTTCTTGAGCAGCACCTCGGAGACGCAGAAACTCTAAGCGTCGTTCTTCGCGTCCCCGTGGTGAATTTCCGGTTGCTATGCCCAGTATGTCGTCCGATCCATAGGGATGTGCTGCAGCACCTCGCCAGGCACGAACTCCTCCAACTTGATTCGCTCCATCGCTTCGTCGGGGCACTTGGAGACCGGGGAGAATGGCCGATCCAATGGTTTCGTGGCATCCACGATCATGCCCGATGTCTTGATCTCATCCACCAGCGATGGATCGAGAAAGTTGCCCCGGAAGAGCGGCTGCAGAATGGAAATCTGGCGGTGCGGCTGCACCCGCGTGGCAATCGCCCAGAGAATGTCCGTGGGATTGAACACATCGATATCTTCGTCGAACACAAAGACATTCTTGGTATGATCGAAGGTCAAGGCCGCAGCGGCGGCGCGACCGGGGTCGCCTTCCGACATTTTTTTCATCGAAATAAATACATTGTAGTGCGCATGGCGACCTTGCTTGCACACCGCGGTCACGCCGGGAACGGCCTCGCGGCAGCGGCGCAGATACGCGCCTTCGCGCGGCAGGTCCATCCACGGTTTGTCGCCCTCGGGTGTAATGACCGACTGATACATAGCGCCGTTTCGGTAATTGATCGCGCGGACTTCATAGTGCACGCAGGTCGTATAGCGTTGCGGGCCGAGATAGCCGGGCGCTTCGCCGAACGGTCCCTCGACTACGCGGCCGCCGGGTTTTAAAACGCCTTCGATCACGATTTCCGCATCCGCGGGAATCAGCAAGTCATCCCCAAACGTTTCCGAAGCGACCAAACGCAGAGGTTCGCCGAGATAACCACCAATGACATCGTATTCGCTGACCTCGAAGGGACCGCTGTAGCAGGCGCCCATATGAAAGGCGGGATGATGCCCCAGCACGGTCGCAACCGGCATATCGAGGTTGTTTTCCTCGTAGTCTTTGAAAATTTTCCAGAGATGGCGCGGCGATGCGTATAACGCGGTGGAATTTTTCGACTTCACTTCCATGCGATGATAGGAAAGATTGTAAATGCCGGATTTCCGGTCCTTGGTGATCGTCGACAGGACGATGTAGGGCCCGCCGTCCATTTCGTGGTGGCGCATGATGGGAATCTGGTAAAGATCGACGTCCTTGCCGGTCATCGTGTTTTCCTTTACCGGCGCATCTTTTTTAGAGACGATCGTCGGCGGCACCCGATGCTCTTCCATCTCCAAGCACTTCTCCGCCATCTGCGGCCGGGTGGCAGTGCGCGGCATGCCTAAGGCAATCTGGGTTTTTCCCTGTGAGATCTCGCAGTTCATGGTCAGCTTGATCGGCCCTACTTTGCCGTTCAAATTCAGCGGATTATCAAAAATAATAATCGGAAATTTCTTCTGCGCGCCCAGATGCTTGATGATCGCGGTAACGTCGTAATTCGCCGGATTGACTTGCTTGGTGATGTGAATCACCTCGCCCGGCAGCTGGCGCTCGCAATCCGCGATGAAAGTTCTGAGATCCTTAGCCATGCAGGCCTCCTGACAAGATTATGAAAAACTTTATGCAAAAAGATTTATCGGATGCTGCCAAAGTTGTCAATTGAGCTTACCGCCAGTGCGGACCGCTGATTTCAAGAAAGACTCTCGTGGAGTTTATCCTGAGCGAAGTGGCTCGAAATCACATGCTTCCGCAAGTGCCCAACGGCGCAACTACTCGAAAATGACGGTTCGATTACCGTACAAAAACACGCGTTCTTCGAGCACCAGCTTTACCGCGCGCGCGAGCACGACTTTCTCGACATCACGCCCTGCTTGTGCCATCGCCGCGGCGGTATGCGTGTGATTTACCGGAATCACGCCTTGCGCAATGATCGGGCCGGTGTCGAGGTCATCGGTGACGATATGCGCCGTCGCGCCGATGATCTTTACTCCGCGCTGGTGCGCCTGATGATAGGGTTTTGCGCCGATAAAAGCCGGCAGAAACGAGTGGTGAATGTTGATCATCCGATTAGGATAGCGCGCCACGAACTTCGGCGAGAGAATACGCATGTATTTGGCGAGCACGATGTATTCCGGCGCGTAATTTTTAACCACTTCGGCAACCAGTTCCTCATGGGCGGTGCGCTCGAGTTTTTCATGGCTCACCCAATGAAAAGGAATACCGAATTGCTCGACGAGCGCTTTCAGCTTCTCGTGGTTGCTGACCACCGCCCGAATGGTCGCCGGAAGCTCACCCGAATAGTGACGGATCAGCAGATCACCCAGACAATGGGCTTCCGTGGTGGCCATGATGACGATCGGCTGGCGCTCGGCTCCCGTGAGCTTCACCGTAGCTTTACCCGGCAAAATCTGCTCGAGGTAAGAAACCACCCGATCAGGCGCCGTCGGCCCTTCGAAGGCCGTGCGCATAAAAAAATGCTTGGCTTCTAGATCGACGAATTCCTGGTTACTGAGAATGTTGTATCCGGCATTGAAAACTACGCCGGTGATCTTGTGCACCAATCCCGGCTCGTCGGGACAATCAATGCGAAGGATGTGTTGGGCCATGTTTGCTCTCCGTTCAGTAAACTGGGGTCAGTATTGCACGATCTAAACGGCACATGAATCGCAGACCCTGGGTTATCTGTCATTTCGAGGCGAAGCTGAGAAATCTATTCTTTGTATGTAGCTAAAATGCAGAATCTCTCGCTGCGCGTTCGAGATGACAGTTGGCCAACGTGAGTTTTCACACCGTCTGTCGCTCAGCATGTCAGGCTTCGATTTTGAACGCTTAACTGGGAAAATTAGATTTATGTTGTCCTGGGTAGGCAATACGTTGGCACACGCCAGCGGCTTACTCGCAGGATGCGTGAGCGGCAGCAAAACGTTTTAATAATTAAAACCGGATTGTGCGGAGGATCGCCGAGCTACCTCAATGCACTGTCGCATGGCCGTTCAGGTTAAACATTCTCATGGCGTTGCCGCCGAGGACTTTCTCTTTATCGTCCGCCGATAAATTGCTCATCCGTTTAATCACGTCGACCGTTCTTGGCCACGTCGCGACGGCGTCGCCATGGTCGAAGTCGCTGCCGATGATGATGTTGTGATCGCGCCAGCCATTGACCGTATCGGCGAGATAGGATTCCCAGGAAACCGCGGCAATATAGAACTGCTTGAAATATTCGCTCGGCGCTTTTTTTATCGCTTGTTTGCCTTCGAAGAATTGCTGCACGGCCACGGAAACCCCTGCTTCGCCTGGCGTATGCGCGTTGAGGGTCGCCATCAGCCAGGGTACCCAGCCGATTCCACCCTCGAAGAAGCCAAATCGCAGCGTGGGGAACCGATCCAAGGTCCCGCTGAAAATCAACCGCGCCGCGCTGACCATGTAAGTCAGGGGAAAGCCGAGCGCTGTGGGAAAATGCTGAAAGCCTTGAAAGCGCTCCGCGCCGACGAGCCAGGGATGACTGTGCTGTAACTCGAAAACGCGGGCGGCTGGATGGAGCAGAATCGGAATGTCGAGGTCGGCGATCTCCTCATAGAGCGGAAACAATACTTCATTGTCGAGATCGCCATCGCCCCAACCGCCATTGAATTTGACCGCCTTTAGGCCTAACTCTTTCACCGCCCGGCGCAGTTCTCTTATCGACTCCTTGATGTCGGGAAGATAGATCCAGGCCACACCGATGAACCGTTTGTCGCCCTGGATATCTTCAGCCACGGTATCGTTGTAGGCGCGCGCCAACTGACGTCCAAGCTCGGCGTCGCACTCATAAATCAATGGGCGATTGTCCGGAATCAGCACCTGAACATCGAAGCCGTCCTTTTTCATAAACTCCGCGCGCAACGGGATGCTCCACCGCCCTTCCTTGAAAGAGTGAATCTTTTTGCCGTCGCGGTAATAGGTCGCCACTTTGCCGGGAACGACTTCACCATAACGAACCATGTCGCCTTTATCTTCTACAACTTCGAGATGCCCGCGCCCGGGGTGCTTCACTTTCTCGATAAAACGCAGCGGCCAATAATGCGTATCACCGTCAATGTACATCCAAATTCTCCATTAAAGTTTCTTGTTTCAAGCTTTTAGTTGCGTCGAAACCAGGAACTCGAACCGGAACTGGAAACTATTGCTTGACTCCATACTTCGCATACAATTGATCGATAAAGCCGCTCTGATCGAGTTTCTTCATGAAGCTGTCATCGACCAATTCTTCGACTTTGACTTTTTCGACGGCC
>DATIEH010000064.1:0-9332 GCA_035455905.1 Binatia bacterium
GATCGCAGCCAACTCTGTCGATGCCAATTGGATATCGGCAGCGGCTGCGTTGGTTTCCAGATGCGGGATCTTGCTGGTACCGGGGATGGGCACGAAGAAATCTCCTTGGTGCAGAATCCACGCCAAAGCAAGCTGCGCGACGGAACATCCTTTGGATTCGGCGATTGATTGCAATTCTCTCAACAGCGCCGCGTTCCGTTGAAAATTCTCCCGGTGAAAGCGCGGGCCGCGGCGCTTTGCTTCCTGTTCTCCAATCTCCGCAAAATCATTAAACGCCCCGCCGAGAAACCCACGCCCAAGCGCGTAATACGCGACGAATCCGAGCGCGAGCTCACGCACGACTGGAATCGTGTCCGCTTCGTAATCACGGCTCCAAAGGGAATACTCGCTCTGCACAGCGGTGATCGGGTGAACTGCGTGAGCGCGCCGGATCGTTTGCGGCCCGGCTTCGCTCAAGCCGAGGTGACGCACCTTTCCCTGCTCCACGAGCTTGGCCATTGCGCCAACTGTCTCTTCAATCGGTATTTTCGGATCCACGCGATGCAGATAATAAAGATCGATGTAGTCGGTCTGGAGTCGGCGCAGCGAATTGTCACAAGCCCAGGAAACGTACTCCGGCTTTCCCTCGACTTCACGGCCAGCCGCCCAGGGCTGGCCGCGCAGATTACCGAACTTGGTCGCGAGCACCACCGCGCTGCGTTTGCCTTTGAGCGCTGTAGCGAGAATCTCTTCGTTGTTGCCGTTGTTGTGATCCACTGTGTCGATGAAGTTGATGCCGATCTCCATTGCGCGGCGTAAAACGGCGATCGCTTGTCTCTCGTCTTCCTGCTTCAGCTTGCCCTGGAATGGCGGGCAGCCATAGCCGATCGCGGACACTTTCAAACGATCTTTACCGAGAAACCGGTACTGCATGGATGATTTGCGTTGCTGTGCGCGGTAGCATGACGCGCCCCAACAATCATTCAACCGCGAATTGTCATATCGAGCTCAGCGAGAAATCTTCCTTGTGTTTGCAAGGTGCATCGGAGCAAAAAGTCATACGAAGATTTCTTTTTGAGTCGAAATGACAGAAATCGTTAAAACCGGTGCGCAGAGCGCACCCTACGATCTTGCCTGTGCTTTGTGTCGTCGTGGCGAGCGACAGTGACGACGCTGAAGCCCGTCACTTCAATAAATACCCGAACTTCTCCCGCGCCTGGCGTACAACCTCTTGGCTCGGCGCGTTGACCTTGGGGAATTTGTCTCTCCATTCATAGGGTCGCGTGGCATCGATCACCATGCGCGAATTGGTAAAATCACGGACTTTACGCTGCTCGGGCGTGAGCCGCGGATCGGCGGGAGTACTGCGCATGCGGCGGAGAACATCGACGGAAGTCGCCGGGTCGTAGCGCGACAACATCGCCCACATGAGCTGATCCAGGTTGGAAACGTCGATATCCTCATCGACCACGATCACCATTTTACAGCCGTAAACGCTCGCTCCGCAGCTTGCCGCCAACACTCCGACTTGCTTCGCGTGTCCGGGATAGCGCTGCTTGACGGCAATGCCGATCAGCATGCGCGACGCGCCGATCTCGTGGGGCCAAACCTGTGTGACGTCGGGCACGCCGGCGTTTTGCAGCTCGTGCTTGAGCATCGCCGAGCGCATGATCGCGCGATATCGCGCCATCTCGTCCGAGCCGCCGCCGATGGGCGGCACTCCTAGGATAATCGGGTCGTTCCGATGATAGATCGCTTCGATCTCCAGCACCGGCTGCGCGCTCTCATCCGAGGCATAATAGCCGGTCCATTCGCCGAACGGCCCTTCGAATTTGCGATTGTCGTTGTTCAAGTAGCCTTCAAACACGATTTCCGAATTGGCCGGAAATGGCAGCCCGGTAATTTTCCCGCGCACGCACTCGACCGGTTTTCGGCGCATGCCGCCGACGATATCGTACTCACAGAGTCCATAGGGCTGCTCGGTTCCGGCCATGAAGAAAAACAGCGGATCGCCGCCGAGCACCAACGCAAGCGGCATTTTTTCGCCGCGCTTGAAATATTTTTGCCGGTGCATGTAACCATGCTTGCCGGGAACCATCAGCAAGCTGACGCTCCTCTGGTCCTGAATCATCGCCCGGTAACAACCCGCGTTCACCCATTTTTCGTCCGGATCCATGGTGACGGAAAAGCAGCCGGTGCCAATATACCGACCGCCGTCGTTGACGTGCCAAATGGGAGTGGGAAATTTAAGAATGTCGATATCAGCGCCTTTCAGCGTGTTCTCGAAAATCGGCCCGCTCTCGACGATAACCGGCGCAATGTGCTTGGGTGTCCTTTGATAATGATCGAAATACGCTTGACTCAGCTCTTGTTTCGAGAGCCCCTGCGGGAAGCCAAGCGTCATCGCGCGCCGCTTGCCGGCGAAACAGTTGATCAGCAGGCGAAAACCTTTGGGACAGCCGGGCACTTGGTCGAACAGCACGGCTGGACCGTCGTCCGGCGGCACGACGACATCCGTCGCCAAGCCGATTTCCTGCTGCCATGATGCGCCCAGAACGGTCTTGAGTTCGTCCAGCGCTTCTGCCTCGGCCATCCATTCGCGCAGATCGGTAAACGAGATATACGGCTGGATTTTTGAGCTGTCGAACATGGCTTCTCCTTGTTTTTTGAATCGTGAAAAGACTATCACAAACCCACGGAGCGACAAAAGCCGCGATTGGGTCCGAGTAGTTGCGCATCGGATAGGACCTCGCAGTTCGGTTGACGCCCGACTTCGCTCAGGTAGAATGGCGTCGGAACATAATCTTGGTTATACCCGCTTTTGCGAGGAGCGAACGATGATTGTCGATGCCGATGCCCACGTTGTTGAAACCGAGCATACCTGGGATTTTTTGGATGAAGCGGAAAAAAAGTTTCGCCCGCAGCTTTTCAGCTCTTCCGACAATCCTAATATGCAGTATTGGTTCGTGGATGGAAAATCGGTGGGTTTTCGGCCGCCGACATTAACTGAGCAGGAGCTGATCGCGCTCTCCAAACAAACCGGACGCGAGCTCAAAACCGCTCCGGAAGCGCGCGAACTTCGCGATGTCGAGCTGCGCTTAAAGCATATGGACACGCTCGGCATTGACGTGCAGATTCTCTTCAACACCATGTGGATTGCCCGGGTCGCCGATAAAGCGGCGGCCGAAATTGCACTTTGCAAGTCATGGAACCGCTGGATGGCCGAGGTCTGGAAACAGGGCAATAACCGGCTGCGCTGGTCCTGTGTCGTCCCCGCCATGACGCTTGGCGAAGCCATCGAACAAATGCGCTTTGCAAAGGAAAACGGCGCGGTGGCTGTCAGTCTCCGGCCGTTCGAAGACGAGAAGCATCTGGTGGATCCCTATTTTTATCCGATCTACGATGAAGCGACACGACTGAATCTGGCCATCGCGGTGCATATTGCCAATGGCAGCCCGCAGCTCATGGATCACTTCAAGCCGCGCTACGATCGCATGGGCGGCTTTGCCCAGTTTCGTATCCCGACGGTCATTACCTGCCTATCGTTAATGATGAGCGATGTGCCGAAGAGTTTTCCCAAACTGCGCTGGGCCTTCGTCGAGGCATCCGCCCAATGGGTGCCCTGGGTCGTCAAAGAGGCGATTCGGCGCAGCGGCTCTAGAGGATTTCCCAAGCTGCCGTTCAAAGAATTCAATATTTACGTCACCACCGAAACCAACGATGACTTCGATTACGTCTTGCGCTATGCCGGCGAAGACAATGTCGTTATCGGCACCGACTACGGCCACACGGACGCGTCGAGCGAAGTCGACGCCATCGATATTTTCCGCGCCAATGATCTCGTCGGCGATCCGATCAAGAAAAAAATTCTCGACGACAACCCTCGCCGGCTCTATGGACTTTAATTTTCACCGCGCCGAGCAGATGTAAGCTGGAGCAGCTTCGGTTCCGGTCTTTCGACGATTGACTTGCACAATTTCGTCCTCTTATAGTCGGTCGATTCCGAGGATTGTCTTCTCCATGCCCAAAGACCTGCGCAGTTTCATCTCTGCGATAGAATCCAAACATCCCGAGGAGATCGCGCGCGTCGTCAAACCGATCTCGCCCCGCTACGAGATTACGGCGCTGCTGACCCAGCTCGAAAGATCCAAACGTTTTCCCTTGCTGTTTTGTGAGAAGGTCAACGGCAGCGACGCGCCGGTTGTGATCAATGTTCAAGCCAGCCGCAAACTCATGGCCTTCGCGCTCGAATGCCGGCCGGACGAGCTGGCCGGTGCATTTAGCGCACGGCAGAACCAGCCGATTCCGCCCGTCGAGTTGAGCGCCGCACCGGTGCACGAAATCCTGCGCCTCGGTGACGAAGTTGACCTCACGCAAGTGCCGTTGCTCACCCACTACGACGTCAACGCCGCGCCCTATATCACCGCGGGCATCGTCGTGGCCGCAGATCCTGATACCGGCGTCAGAAATACGAGCTACAACCGCCTGATGCTGGCCGGCAAACGCGAGCTGCGCATCTTCATGGCCGTCGGCCGCCATCTCTGGACGTTGCACAACAAAGCAGAACGTCGCGGCGAACCTCTGCCGATCGCGATTATTATCGGTGTTCACCCTTTGTTCTCTCTCGGGGCTCAAGCTTTCACTCCGTCCACCGATGACGAGTACGCAGTCATCGGCGGCATGATGCGTGAAGCGTTGCGTGTCGTCAGAGCGAAGACCGTTCCAATTGTCATACCCGCCGATGCGGAGATGGTGATTGAAGGCAGAATTCTTCCGCACATTCGTCGCGAGGAAGGTCCGTTTGGCGAATTTACCGGCCATGCCGTCTCGAAAGACGAACGCCAGGTCGTCGAAGTGACAGCCATCACGCACCGCAAAAACTACATTTTCCAGGACGTGCATGCGGGTTACACCGAACACAAATTGATGGGTGCGGTGCCGCGCGAAGCCGCGCTGATCAAAGCCGTGCGCCAAACCGTACCGACGGTAAAGAATGTCTGCATGCCGGTGTCTGGCAACTGTAGGTTTCACGCCTACGTGTCGATCGCGAAGCGCACGCCCGGGCAAGCAAAGAACGCGATCTGCGCTGCTTTTGCCTCGGACATGCTGCTGAAACACGTCATCATTGTCGATGACGATATCGATGTGTTCGACGAAGAGCAGGTACTTTGGGCAGTGTCGAATCGCTTTCAAGCGGATCGCGGCTTGGTGGTCATTCCTAACGCGCAAGGCAGCGAGCTCGATCCTTCTGCGGGCCCCGGCGGGATCAATGCCAAGATGGGCCTCGACGCCACCAAACCCCTTTCCGGTTTTGCGCCGGAATTGCGCGTGCCGGACGAGATTATGAAAAAAATTGCGCTGGAAGACTTCCTGCCAAATTTCCGCAAAAGCTAACGGGCATTTATCTCAAGCAGCAACGCTCCGTTCCAAAATTCCGAGCAGCGTTCGCGCCGCCGCACTCTATCCCAAATGTTCAACGATCTGGATACCGGCATTCGCGGGTATGAACGTTCGAACTGGGACTTAGTTCAGTCACGACTCCGCGCTTACGTAAGCCAACCTCGCCCCACTTTCCTCGACAGCTTTTAGATTGCGCACGAAGGGGAACATAATGTAACATCGTTCGAAATTTCTAAATTAACGTTCTATTTCCAAGCGCTAGTTTCATGCCCAGTATTGGTGATACCAAAGCCCGCTTGCTGCGCGGCATTGTGGAAGACAATATCAATGTCGTTCAGGGAGTGCGGATAAGAAGGGTTGTCCGCCGAGCAACACGCGTCAAGGTTTGGTTGTGGATCGCGATCAGTGGCCTAGCTGTCGGTTATTTGAGCGTGGCCACTCAAGGCGTTTCGCGCGGCGGTGCTCCGACGAGCGCGGTCGCGAAAGCTCCCGCTCCCGCAATAAATCCCATTGCCAGTGAGCCGGTACCAGAGACTGAAGCTCCGCTCGCCCATCCCCGTCCGATCGATCGCAACGCCATCCCTCTCGGATTGAAGACCGTTGTCATCGATCCCGGTCATGGCGGCGATCCGGGCGCCATCGCCGAGTCCGGCCTTGCGGAGAAAGACATCACTTTGGATATCGGCTTACGTTTGCGCCGACTGCTGCAGGAAGCGCCGTTCGAAGTTTTGCTGACCCGTGATACGGATCGCCGCTTATCACTGGACCAGCGGGTTCAGTTTGCCAACGAAAATAAAGCCGATTTGTTCTTATCGATACACGTCAACTCGATGGAGCCGCGCACGATTCGCGCTTTGGAAACCTACTATGTCGGACCCACCGACGATCCCCACGCGCTCAATCTGGCCAGCCGCGAAAATAAAGAATCGGGCTACTCCCTTTCGGATTACAAGCAAATCCTGGAAAAAATCTATGTGGATGCGCGCCGCGACGAATCGCACACGGCGGCCAGAACCCTGCACAGCGAACTTTTTCACACCCTCAAAGTGGATAATCCCGAGCTGGAGAATCGCGGCGTCAGGACGGCCCCGTTTGTCGTCTTGATCGGCACGCAAATGCCTGCCGTGCTGATCGAGATCGCGTGCCTCTCCAACCCCGAAGAAGTCGAGTTGTTGACAAACCAGCAATATCGGGAAAATATCGCGCTGGCTCTCGCACAGGGCATTCGCCGTTACGCGAGTAGTCTCACCGTAGCCGCCAGGAAAGGCAGTTGATCGATGGAAGAAAGCAACGACACTCTCTGCGTGGGAATCGATCTCGGCACATCCCGTAGCTCGATCTCCGCCTCCAGTGGCGAACGCCACGTCATCGATAGCTACGTTGGTTGGCCGGTGGACATGGTCGCGCGCAAACTGGTCAAAAAATCGGTCCTTGTCGGCCGTGACGCTCTCGATAACCGCCCCATGCTCGATCTACGCCGGCCGCTCGAGCGCGGTATCATGAAAGAAGGTTCCGAGAAAGATCAGGAAGCTGTCCAGGAGATTTTGCGCCACTTGATCGGCCTCGCTGGCGTAAAGCCAAAGAGTAAAAATAAAGTGAAGGTGCGCGCGGTCGTCGGCGTGCCCGCTGAGGCATTTCGCGTGAACCGCCAGAACCTGCGCAGTACGATGGAAGGTATTGCCGATAGCGTGATGCTCGTGTCTGAACCGTTTGCGGTCGCCTATGGTCTGGAAGCCTTACTGCACGCTCTGGTAATTGATATCGGCGCCGGAACCGCCGATTTCTGTGTCATGCAAGGACGTTATCCGACCGAAGAAGACCAAAAGACTCTGCCCAACGCGGGCGATGCCATCGACGAGCAACTCATGAAGCTCATCCGTGAACGTCACCCGGACGCGCAATTTTCGATTCATATGCTCCGCGATTGGAAAGAGAAATGGAGTTTCGTCGGTGAACCGAAACAGCGGGTCATCGTGAGCGCGCCGATCAAAGGCAAGGCTACCGAAATCGACATTACGCAGGAAATGCGTACTGCCTGCGAAAGCATTCTGCCGCCCATCTGCGAGACCATGACTACTTTGCTCGCGAAAGTCGAACCTGAGTTTCAGGCCAAGGTTCGCAACAACGTCATTTTGGCCGGCGGTACATCGCTGATTGCCGGATTGGCCGACGCCGTCACGCACGCGTTGAGCGATCTGGGCGGCGGGCGCGCCACCGTCGTGAAGGATCCGGTTTTTGCCGGTTCCGACGGTAGTCTCGCAATCGCGCAGGATGCGTCGGGCTCGGACTGGGAGAAACTCTCGCTTTAGCGCTGGTGCGATAACGGGCTTTATGCGTGACTGGATTTCCGATCTGTTGATCTTTTCCGCCGGAATTACCGGCGGCATCCTCATCAGCAAACTCGAGCCTTATTTCCGCGCCGCCAAAAAACCGCGCACTAAAATGATTGCGGCCCGGGCGCGGATTCTCGCGGACATCAAAGAAAAACACGACGAAGAAATTTTACACGAGGCGTTTCGTACCACCGAAGCGATTCGCAGCGAGCTCAACAAGTCGGCGCAATTACTGCGCAAAACCTTGCTTACGGTTAAAGAGCCTGCCGATAATTCAAACCACGGCGAACACCAGCCGTTGGTTCCGTTATCTCGCATCGTCGAACCGAACCGCTCAAATTCCTAACCCGTTCTGCCTCACGAAAGATTGTTCCACCCGCTCGCGGTGCTGCGCGATCATGATTCATTTGACAGCGGTGCGCTCAAGTGGAACATTGACGTGCGAGAAAGCTGATGCAAGTCATTAAGGGGGTTTGGCTGCTGGCGCTCATGCTGCTGCCGGAAATATTATGGCGGAAGATCTCATCAGAATCGGTTTATTCAACCGCGATGCGGCGATCATCGCCGCCGACAAAAGAGGGTTTCTCAAACCGGAAAACATTCGCGTCGAAATCAACTCGGTTACCGATTCGCCCACGCTGTTGCGCAACTTGATCCGCGGTAATTACGACTTGATTCTGAACAACGCGGACAATGTCATCGCCTGGGCGGAAGGACAGGGCGAAGACCCGCAAAAAAACGATTTCGTGATTTTTCTCGGCGGCACTCAGGGCGTCGATCAAAAGCTGGTCGTGGTTCCTGCGATCAAAGATTTTCCCGACCTGAAAGGCAAGCTCTTGGCTGCCGATGCCGTCACCACCGGTTATGCCGTTGTCGCGATGGCCATCTTGAAGAAGCACGGTCTCGAGTGGAAGCGCGATTACGAGGTGAAGTCCTTTGGCAATACCATCGCACGCGCCGACGCGATGAGCCGGGGCGAGGCGGCGGGCGCGATGATGAGCTTGGCTGACGAGGAGATCAAAAAACGCGGCTTCAAAGTGCTCGCCGAAGCGCAGGAATACGTCAAGCACTATGCGCGCGGGTTGGGCGCGACGCGGCGCGAATGGGCAAATGCCAATGAAGATCTGGTCGTTCGATTTGTCCGGGCGATGATCCGTGCCACCGACTGGCTGCAGGATCCGAAGAATCAACAGGAGGCGATCGAGCTTTTGCTGAGCGAGACTAAAAACAACAGAGCGCGCGCCGAAGCCATGTATCGACAAACCCTCAGCCCTACCATGGGCCTCACACCACGTAGCCGGATCGATATGGAAGGCATCCGCACGATTATTGAATTGCGTGAAATCGCAGGCTTGATGAAAGCGCCCGTACCGAAACCGGAAAAATATGTCGACGAGAAATTCTACCAAAAGGCATTGGCTACCCTGACCCGCTGACGATCCTCTCGCGAATCCAATCACAATAGAGACGAAAGGAGACCGATTCCAATGAGACGCGTATCAATTCATTCGAGCCTAATCACGGCGCTCGTATTGTCGATCACTCTGGTTCAATGGCAGGCCGCAGAGGCGGCGCAATCTCCTCAAGGCAAACCGCTAACGGTTCGCGGCAAGATTGCCG
>DATIEH010000065.1:0-4694 GCA_035455905.1 Binatia bacterium
CGCTGAGTGCCTCGTCCAACTCGACGAAGTGCTGCGCCTGGCCAAGCCCTACCGCTTCGACATCGTGGATATGGCCTCGCCCCTCGGGCCGGATTGGGACGAGGCGATCGACATCATATGCCAGGAGATTTTGCCCGAGCTCCAGCGCCGTTCGAGCGCTTACGTCGAAAATTGACGCTGGGATAAAATTAGGCCGCTGATTCTAAGTCGATCCAAAAGCAAGAGAAAAGACGGGAGATTGGCCCCTGTTTGACGGACACCACCTGTGAATTATTTTTTATACAAGGCACTGATGAATCCGCTCTGGTCGATCCGTCGGACGAAGGACGGATCGACGATAAGATTCGGGTCGGTTTGTTTTGCTTGAGGATAATGAACGGAAATCATATCAAGCGCACTGGCAATCACCTGCACGGAAGGTGTCGGCACCGCCTCCATTGCCGCGACGGTGTGCTGATAGGTCTCCTGTAGAAACTCCTCGCTCGCGCCGCGCATGTATTTCCGCCAGACCGCGAAACTCTTTTGTTTGTTGCCTTTAAAAATCGCCACGGATTCGATGAGCGTCTTCAAAACTCTCTCGACCATCTCTGGATTCTTCGCAATCGTTGGTCGGAGGGTGGTTACCGCGTGCTGCGGGTAGCTCAGTCCGAGAGCGTCATAATTGACTAGCTCGAAAAATCCCTTGCTCTTAGCAACGAAGCTCGCTGGAACCGATAACGAACTTGCGTCGACGACGCCTCGTTCCAAAGCTTGCAGCATGAGCGGCGGCTCTCCGATCGGCATCAGCTTTACATCACGATCGGGAGACAGTCCCCATTTGCGCGTCATGACATAACGAACCAGAATGTCGTTAAGAGCGCCGGGCCGTCCGGTAGCGATCACCTTGCCCTTCAGATCCTCGGGTCTTTTGATTTCGCTTTTGGAGAAAATGCCGCCGCCCAGTTTATTGGAGAGCAGCGCCACGATGACCTGATCCTTCACGCCGAGAACGTGCGAAGTCACGGCGCCGCTTCCCGAGGCGATCACGAAGGGAGTTTCGCCGCTGGCAAGCAGTTGCTGGGGACGGACTCTGCCTGCGTAAACGGCTCTGAGGTCGACTCCGTACTTTTTACCCACACCATCCTCGACCGCGAGCCACAAGGGTCCGTAGAATCCTGAAAAGGATGAAAACCCGATAGTGACGCTGTCGAGCTGTGTGGCGGCAAATGCGGCCGATGCGCAACCCATCCAACTCAGAAGCAAGCTCAAAGCGAGGCCATGTTTCGTGAACGCCGTACAGTTCCTTGGAGCGTCATCCATAAATCATCCTTATAAGAAACACTTCCGGCAATCGTGTGAGCGATCAAGTTGCGAATCTGGTTCGATGCCAAAATCGACTGTTCGTGCGACGCACAAGATGGCCAGCCACTACGCAGAAATCAAGGGTTCGGTATGGTGGGGACGTTCTAAAATCGCTCTACAGATACCGGAGTCCCTCGAGTGTTGCACGGTCCCATTTCGCCAAGTTGGCCGCGGCTTCATAGGTTGACTGGAGGAAATCGAGGAGAATGTCGTCCGGTGATTTGGCATTGCGGACTTCGTCGTAGGGAAGAATAAACTCCCGAAGATCGCTGCTGTAGAACGCGGCCGCCGGTCGGATCAGGGCTTTGGCGAAGCCTTCCGATTCCGGATAGGCGTAGGAATAATACGTGGGATAGGCGATCGGGCCGCCGCCGGGCCAAAAGCCGCAGCTGCTGACCTCGTGCGAATAAGCTTCGCGCGCGACTCGATCCGGAAGATTGGGAACGCCGCCGGGATGGGGTGGAGCAAGGCGGCCGGAAAATCGCGTGACCGCCAAATCAGGAGCGCCCCAGAAAAAATGGACTGGGCTGCACTTGCCGACGAAGCGTGCGCGAAAGATCTTGAAAACACGATCGCACTGTAAAAGTACGCGCCAAAAACGATTGGCGTACTCCGGATCGTATGACGCGTGGACTTCGTCTTGTTCGAACGGGATCGGGTTCGCGATCTCGTTGGGCTTGGGATGGATCCGCACTTTTAGATCGAGCTTTTCCATTTCGTCCTTGAGACGTCGATAAAACTCCGCAACGGACTGCCGCCTGAGCGGAAAAGCCGCCGCGCCGCCGCGATCGCGCTGGATCCTGAGCTCGTGCTCGACAAAGTCAAAGTCGATCTGAAATGCGCCGCTGCCATACGGAATCGATCCCGTTGTCAGCCCTCTTGGCGTCACATACAGGGTGACGTGCCAGGAATGATTCGTCCACGGGGTCTGGGCGAGGCGGATCTTGCCGACGATCTGCGTCCATAGATGAAGCGTCCCATAAGTATCGCTCCACGCCTCGAGCGCAAGACTCGGCCACGTCTCGCCGGCCAATATTTCTCGACTAGCGATTGGCATGATTAGGCCTTTCGCCTTCGTCGGTCTAGCACGTCATGTGATCGCCGCACGCTAACTATAGAAAGAAGCTTCATGGCGGGTTTCCGCTAGATGCGGTAGAACTCCTTGGCGTTGTCATAGAGAATTTTTTGCTTGGTGGCATCCGAGAGCTCCGGGCGAGCAAGCAGTTCGGGGATGTCCTTGAGAAACTCGCCGTATACGCGCTCGTGGGGATAATCGGATGGGAACATGATTCGCTCCGCGCCGATGACCTGTGTCACGAAGGCGAGCGAGGTTTCTTCCGGCTCGCAGGTGACGTAGACCGAGCAGTCTTTGACGTAGTCGCTGGGCTTTTTTTTCATGTTCGGAAACGAGCGCCCGCCGCGGGTTTCGTACTCGTAGTCCAAGCGATCCATCATGTAAGGAAGCCAGCCGCAGCCGGCTTCGAGAAATGCGATCTTCAGCTTGGGGAATTTTTCCAAAACGCCGTCGCAGACGATGCTGGTGAACTGAATCATCAGCGGAAACGGGTGCTCGAGAGCGTGGACCTGGCCCTGGTCCTCGAAATAGTCGAACCCGAATCCGCGGCTCGGCGCGCCGTGAATGCCGAGCGGTACGCCGAGCTCTTCGGCGGCGCGAAAGATCGGGTGGAAGTCCGGATGGCCCAAGGCCTTGTTCATGACTGTCGCCGACGGCAAAAAGGCGCCGACCATGTCGAGCTTTTCCACGGCATAGCGCAGCTCGTCGGCAGCCGCCTGTGGATTTTGTATCGGCAGTACGGCAACACCTTTGAGACGGGAGTCTCGTTTGATGTAGCGAGCATGAAACCAATTGTTGTAGGCGCGCGATACCGAAGCAGCCCAACTGGGATCTTGCACCAGACCGATCGCCAAAGCGGCTGTCGGATAGAGTACGGTGCTCTCCAGCGCCATGCTGCCGACGAACTTGAGCACATCTTCGGGACGGGTTTCGGTGACCTTGTCGGGACGTCCCGCGCCGAGACCACGCGGCCAACCGTCAAGCGAAGGAAAAAGCGCATAGGCGCGCGCCCGGCGCATGCCGCGATATTTGCCTTCAAAATACTCCTCGATCTCCTCGTGATTCTCGTAGATATGGCCGTCCGCATCGATGACTTTTGGGCGTGTCATAAGACTCCTCGCTGTTTTCTCGGCAGACCCTAGGCCGTGTGCGTGATCGTGTCAAGAAGTGAATGAACGGTTTACCAAGCCGGCAAATGATCCGCTGTCGTGTTCATTTCGTTTCGGCTAACACCTGTCGCAGCAACGTGAAATCGATGACCGCCTCGACTTTCACATCCTTGCCGGTGGTCTGTTTGATCAGCCCAAGTTGGGTCTTGATCGCGCTCTCTTTGCCCAACCCATCGGGACTAACCGATTTGATCGAGCGGGCGTACGCCTCTTCGGCGATCGCCTTCGACAGTTTGAGCCAGTTCATATAGAGCGCCACCGATTCGTCGTGATGGCTCAGGAAGTATCGGCCGGCTTTCACCATCGCCCGGATAAAGCGCTTCACTTCATCAGGGTTGTCGCGCATTTTTCTTTCGGTCACGGTTACCCCGCTAAACGGCACTTCGAACTTGCCTTCGATATCGGCGAGCAGGCTCATACCCTTTTCTTCCGCTATGGCGTGCAGCGGCACAGGCAGCGGGCTGGCATCGATACTCCCGGCGAGCAGTGCCTGCAGGCGGATCGGTTCACGGCCCATCGGGATCATCACGACATCTTTGTCGGGGTCCAATCCGCCAGCAGCAAGCATCGCTCGCGTGGAACTGTAAACCGCACCGGAAAAGCTGCTGACAGCAACTTTTTTGCCGCGCAGCTGAGCGACTGTTTTAAATTCCGGGCGCGCGACCAAAGTGAGATCGGCAAATTTATGCGGCAGGTGCACGATCCTGATCGGCAAGCCCTGCGCTGCCGCGACCATGCCCGTGCCGCCGCCAAAGAGCGTATAATCGATCTCGCCCGCCACTTGGCTCTTCAAAGCCAAATCACTGGCGATCACCAGCAGGGTAGGAGTGAGTCCTTGCTCTTCGAAAAATTTCTGTTTGATGCCCGTCATCAAGGTCACCGACGCCATCGATGGCGGATAGGCGACTCTGACTTCCTTCAGTTCCCTTTGCGCCGCGTGGGCGACTTCAGCTAGCATCAACATCGCCAGCAGCGCGATCGTTGACCACGAACTACTGAAGCAAGCTTTTCGAGCCATTAGTGTTACCTCCGGGTTGGCTGACCGAACGGGTGACGAAACATCATGCTACGCCTAAAGTTTTTTTTTTCATAATCAACAGATTTCCATC
>DATIEH010000066.1:0-4026 GCA_035455905.1 Binatia bacterium
GCGGTGTAGAGCACGGCGGAGTTCGTTGATGATCCGGTGATAATCAAGGTTTGGATGCCTTTGTCTTTAAGAAGAGGCTGGAGCTCGCCGCTGTAAAATTTGTCGAAGCCATCAGGATAAATGATCACCTCGTTTTCTTTGCGCCTGAGCGGTGCCGCCAGCTCGCCAATCGGCTTTCCTTTGGCCGCGGTCGATACGGTGTAGATAATCGGCACGGATGCAGCCCTGGCTTTGTCGAGGAAATCTCCCAAAGAAGCGGTGATTTTCGAACAAACTTGTTTGGGATCGTCGCAGCGGGCATTGAGGTCAAGCACCAACACCGCTGCGCTCTTCCTGTCCAACGTAACTGCTTTCGGCTCCGGCCGGTTCGGACCCTCGTCTGCTGTCCAACCATTGGCTACAGACAATAAGATCGAAATAAATAAGAGCGTTGGTGCGATTTTCATTTGCATGATCCTTTTCTCATCGGTTGAGCTCAATCCTAGAGCGATTTGCCGAACGGCTTCGTTACAGTTGACCTTCGGGTCGTCGGCCCATCTTCAGTACCTCGAGCTGGCCCGCGGCAAACGGCGCGTCAAATAGAGACTCCCGTTCTTGATAAACACGGAAGAAGTCGGCGATGAAGTGCATCCGCTCTTTGAAATTAGCCCAATCCTTGGCGGCGGTTGCGTTTAAACTCTCCGGGGTGAGGTCGACCTCGGCGAGAAGGACTCCGAGGCGCGGATTCTGGATCTGCACCAATGATTGCGGAAATCCTCCGCTCAGATCTTGTCCCAGTCGAAGGACCTTTGTGCTCGATAAATGAAGCGTCATCAAATGTTCGGTGATAACCTGGCGAATTAGCCGGTTCACCTCCGCCGTCAACCTCACCAATACAGCATCGAGCCGGGGCGTGTACCTGGTTAGGAGAGCGGCGGGCAGGGGCGAAAGCGGCACGCGGCGGTTCAAAAGATTGCGTTTCAAATCCGTCGCACCGCCGATGGATGCGTTAAGCGCTTCGGCGATCTCGGGTTGAAGCCGGATTTGCTCGTGATAACCGGCGGCAATGTTCGCTAAGAGCATCAGCTCGGCTTTCGCTTTGCTGTCTTGAAATGGCGCCTCGGAGTAGGCCATGAACGCTTCGCGCAGCAGCTGCTGTCCGTCCGGCGGGTCTCCAGGACGAAGCGCGGCACAGAAGCGCACCGTCTGATCACGATCGAAGCGGTTTCCGACGCGAAACATTTGCAAAAACCGAGCGAAGTGAAAACCGATTTCTTCGAAGACTTTCTTGTTGCCGCGCGCCACGGCGTCGCTCGCGCGAGCAAATGCTGCGGCGGGATTGAACGCCTGAAGAATTTCCTTCGCAGAAAAACCAGCCTGCAATTCGGCGCCGAGTTGCACAAGTTTGGCATTGATGTCTTCGAGAGCCGCCGAGATCTCCGGTGAAAGGAAAAACCGTTCCTCAAACGCGCGGATCAGATCTTCCCCGCGGATGGTTTGGCCCGCTTGGCGCGACGCCCAGGTCGCGAACGTACACCAGTTAGCGCAAAAGCCGTTGCGTTCGGCAAGACACTCAGAGAGCTCGTGGTAGCATTGCGTGATCTGAAGATTGCGCAAGATCGGATCGTTCAGCCGGGCGATCCGATCGATGTCTTCTACGTTGGGCGCTATCATATCAGGCGAGGTAAAAAAGCATCAGCCAGTTCCTGTCTTGCTATCCAATGTTAACGGCTTCGGCTCGGGCCGGTCGGACCTTCTTGCGCCCACGCGCTCAAAGCCAAAACTACGAGACTAAAAAAACGACCACAGATCGAATGGCCATCGGATATTTTACTTTCAAGGCTCGGCCAAACTTAGCTGCCTCGCTGCGACCGCTTAATGGGGTTGCTTAACCAACAGAGCGGCACACTGATAATCTCACTTCCATAAATCTGTCAAAAATCCCGTCCGCTTCATTTCATTCGCGAAGCTGTTGTCGTAGAAGGCCTCGGGCGGCGTGTTGATCGCTGCTGAGCGATCGATGAGACCAAGGTCGGCCATCAGACGCACCATGGAAACGATCGCTTCGCGAGGGATCGTCGGGTCCTTATTGAGCGTCTCAAGTCCGAAGCGATAGGCACGGTCGAGGGACTCCGGATCTGTTTGGCGCGTGTATTTTGCAAGAATTTTCTTCGCCAAAGCTTCGTCGGTGGACATCAGCTTTAAGCCTTGCATGGTCGCTTTGATGAGTCCCAGGACAACGTCGCGGTTCTTCGCACTATAGGACTTTCGCGCGGAGATGCCTTGGGAAATAAACTGTATACCGAGCTTGCGGTAGTCTTGGGGACCGACGAGTTGGCGATACCCTTCTTTTTCGAGCACATAATTTAGCGGCAGCGAAATCATTGCGCCGTCGATCGCCTGCCTTCGCATGCCCGCGGCGGCCTCAGGTTGGCTGCCCATTTGCAGAATCGTTGCGTCCTTTATTCCGTGGCGGTCGAGAATCATGCGAATTGCGAAGTGCGCGACCGCTCCCAAGCGCGGCACGCCGATTTTCTTCCCTTTGAGGTCCTCGGGTTTTTCGATCGAAGGCTTTACCATCAGCGCGATCGTGAGCGGCGCCAGATTCGCGACGGTCACTACATCGCCCCCGCCGACGGCACTCGATATCACCGCCGGACCCGCCACGCCGGCCACGGGTACTGCCCCCGAAAGCATCGATTGGATGATCAGGGCCGAGGAGCCCATGAAAACGAGATCGACATCGAGATCCTGCTTGCGGAAGAGCCCGGCATCTTTGGCGATCATCCAAGGCAGGCTGCTGTAGTTGACCACGGAGTATGGGAAGAGAATTTTTTGCGGCTTTTGAGCGAAACCGTCGGATATGCCGATCATGAGAAAAATAGCGCCTGCGAACAAAAATCCTTTTCGGCTCGCTGAAAACTCTGGTACCCGACCAAACCCTGGTAAGCGCGAGACGTCGAAGATTCTAGCGCACAGATGCGCAGGACACTGAGACAAGAATCTACTCTTAAGATATCCGACCTCTGCGAATTGTGTGTCGAGGTGGTGAAGTTCCGTCACAGGCGCCCCCAGAGATTCTTGCTTGCCAGGCGCGCGCCTTCCGCCAATGACTTGAGCTTCGCCCAGACAAGCTGATGATGAAGCCTTCCCCCGAGGCCGCAGTCCGTGCCGGCGATAACGTTATCGCGGCCCACCAGACTAGCAAAACGCGTAATGCGCTCCGCCACCAGCTCTGGATGCTCGACGACGTTGGTGGCGTGACTGACGATGCCGGGAATCAAAATCTTTCCTGGCGGTAGCTTAACCTGCTCCCACACGCGCCACTCATGCTCATGACGCGCATTGGCAGCCTCGATCAAATAGGCGCCGGCGCGGATCTGTAAGAGGAGGCCGACAATATCCTTGAGCGGCAAATCGGTCGTGTGTGGGCCGTGCCAGCCGCCCCAGCAGATATGATAACGAGTGCGCTCCGGCGGAATTTCCGCGAGTGCGCAATTGAGCGCCTCGACCCGCACCGCGGCATGCTTGCGGTATTGTTCGGCATCGGGAGGCGGATCTTCCGCATCGTAGCGAGTGACGAGTTGAGGGTCGTCGATCTGCAGCAAAAAGCCGGCATCGACGATCGCTTTGTATTCCGTCTTCATCGCCTCGGCAATCGCAAATAGAAAAGCTTCTTCATTGGGGTAAAAACGGTTGATCCGACGAGTGACGATAGAGCCCGGCGCTACCGCCGTGATGAATGCCTCTTCGACTTCCGCCGAGCCGCACGCTGCTTTCAAGTTCTCTATGTCCATTTGGACGGCGCTCTGTCCCGTGTACGTGACTGCCGCATTGCAAACGACGTCTGTCCATCGCGAGCCGTTGATGCTCCTAAAGGGTTGAATTCTGTCATACTCGTCATAAAACTCTTGAAACGTTTTTCTGTCTCGGCCGCGCGCCAGCGACCCCTGGCCGCGGGAAACACTTTCGGCGAATCCGCCGAGACGGTCATTGACGTAACTCGACCAGCTCGACTTCGACAATTCGCCGTCGTTAACGATATCG
>DATIEH010000067.1:0-6777 GCA_035455905.1 Binatia bacterium
GTGTTCGCTTCGGAAACCTGCGCTTTGGATTTGATCGAGGCGGAGTTTATCCGCGATGTCGAGCCCGGCGAAATTATCACGATCGGCCCCGACGGCATGGAATCGCTCAAGCCCTTTCCACCGGCGCCCCACGCCAAATGCATTTTCGAATATATTTATTTCGCTCGGCCGGACAGCAATCTTTTCGGGCACAACGTCTATCAGGTGCGCAAAGCGCTCGGTCGGCAGCTGGCGCGCGAGAACGGCGTGGAGGCGGATCTGGTTACGCCGGTGCCTGACTCAGGAGTGCCGGCCGCCATCGGCTATGCGGAGGAATCCAAGATTCCGTTGGAGTTCGGTTTGATCCGCAATCACTACGTCGGCCGTACGTTCATCGAGCCGCAGCAGACGATTCGCAATTTCGGAGTGAAGATCAAGCTGAATGCGCAGCGCGATGTATTGAATGGCAAGCGGGTCGTGGTGGTGGACGATTCCATCGTGCGCGGCACCACCAGCCGAAAAATTATTCGCATGCTGCGCGACGCGGGCGCCAAAGAAGTGCACATGCGCATCAGCTCGCCGGCGACGATCAGCCCCTGCTATTACGGCATCGACACGCCCACTCGCTCGGAATTGATTGCGTCAACGAATTCGGTCGAAGAAATCCGCCGCTATATCGAGGCGGACACACTGGCCTATTTGAGCAACGAAGGTATGTATGCGTATTTCGGTGGCCGGCGCGAGGGCTTTTGCGACGCCTGCTTTACCGCCAAGTACCCGGTTCACTTCGAAGACGAAGGGCACACCAAGCAGCTGCACCTTTTCGAGGCGATCAATCGGTAATTATTTGACCCGCCTACTCTTTCGACTGCATGCCCGCTTCCAGCGCGGTTACTTAATTCTCAAAAGCCGTTTGGCGTTGCCGTCGAGCATCAAACGCTTGTCCGCCTGCGGAATATCCAGCTGCGCGATTTTTTTCGCGGCATCCCAGTCGCCGAGATCATAGGGGTAATCGGTGCCAACCATGATGTGATCCACGCCGCCGAGGCCGATCAGGTACTTGATCGTGTCGAGGCGATAAATCATATCGTCGTAGTAAATATTCTTGAGATAAGCACTCGGCGCCATTTTGGCCTTGGCTGCGCGCGGTCCGGCGCGCACTTCCCAGCCGCGATCGAAACGGCCCAAGTGATAGGGAAAGAAGCCGCCTCCGTGCAGAATGCACAGCTTGAGATTGGGAAAACGATCGAACACGCCGCTATAGGTTAGAAAGCCGAAACAAAGCGCGCTATCCGCCGGGTTGCCGCAAATCAGTTTGAGACCGTACGGGTTCATTTTATCGGCGCCGGCGACGTCCTCGGGATGCATCACCACCATCACGTCGAGCTCCTGCGCCTTGGCCCAAAACGGATCGAAGTCGGTGGTGCCGTAGTAGGTGCCATTGACGTTGGTGCCGATGTAGCCGCCGCGAAAATTCAAATCACGTACGGCGCGCTCCAACACTTTGGCGGCGCGCGGCGGGTCTTGTAGCGGCACCGATGCCAAACCGACAAAACGATCTGGATAGCGCTTGACCAGATCATGAATGCCGTCGTTGTAGACATTGCACCAATTTTCACCCTGTTCGCCGCTGAGCCGGTAACCGAGCGTGGCGGTATGGGCTTCGAGGGCGGCCAGCGCAAGCTCGGAATTGGTCATCATCTCGAGCCGCGCGTCGATGGCCGGAAGCTCTGGATGCAGAACAAAGGGCGGTCCACCGGCGAATGATAACGACTGCTGGCCGTCTTTTTCGATCAGCTCGACGCCGAGATGCTTGCCGTTTTTTTTGGCTTCTTCCAAAAGGCTCTGCGGAACGTAGTGATGATGAATATCGATGGCAGACGCGGCCATGGCGATCCTCTTTCGATTTTATGTAGCTTTGCCCTCATCCTCACCCTCTCCTAGTGGGAGAGGGTGAGGATGAGAAAGGAAAATTCAATCGTAACCGGATTGTTAGTTGGCTAGACAGAGCTGCTGGCGGCGCACTTTGCCGGGGAAGACGTCGTTACAGTGGCCGTCTTCGACCACCGCTGCGCCATTGACGACCACGGCTTTCATGCCCGGCGGATGGCGCCGTACTTCCTGGGCATCCACCGTATCGGGAAGCTTTTTGCTCACGAGATCGTCGATCTTGTCGGCGTCGAATACCGTCACGTCCGCCGGCATGCCTTCCTTCAGAAGACCACGATTGAGGCGGAGTTTCTTTGCCGGATATCCGGTAATTTTGTGCACCGCCTGCTCCAGGCTGAAAAGGTGTTTCTCGCGCGTCCAGTAGCCGAGAATTTTCGTCGGTGCGCCATGCCAGAAGAAGCGGTCGAGATGCGCGCCCACGTCGGTGCCGATCAGGCTCGTATCCGACTTGATCATTTCGGCCAGCAACTCGGGATGTGCGTTGGCCAAGCCGTGATAGCAGATTGCCGAATTGAAGTTATCTTCGATCCAAGTATCGAAGAAGGCGTCGACCGGAGGTTTCTCCGTCATCCGGGAAATCTCTTCGACATTCTTGAGCTCGAACTTTTTCAGCTCGGGTTTTTCCAGGTGCTCGAAAACCACCCGGTCCCAGCCATGCCATTCCGGAAATTCGAGTTTGCCCTGGCAGGCGATGCGCTCCTGCTCGATCTTTCTGCGAATCTCTTTGTCTTGGAGCTTGGTTTTGATATCGGATGAGTTCTTGATCGCCTCCCAGGTCGGCAGGCCGTTGAACAGGAAGCAGTCATCGAAATTGAAACGGCGAATGTGCTGGTAGGGAATAACCACGCCGCAAATGTCCTGCCCACGTTTCTGCGCTTCTTCCATATATTTGATCGACTGCATGCCCGCAGCCTTGGCTCCGGGGCGAACCCGGAATTCATTGCCGATTTGCAGGCCTTTGATTTTCGTCAGCATCTCCGGCACGCCGGACTCCGGCTGGAGAATCATTTGAAAGCCATTGAACTGAAAGCAGCCGCCGTATTCTCCGGCGACATTGGCGAGCTCGATAATTTCGTCGTGCTCGGCGAACGTGCTCGGCGTGCCCGCATGAATCGCGGGGCCGCCGCGCGGACTGG
This sequence comes from Binatia bacterium, assembly GCA_035455905.1. GTDB lineage: Bacteria > Desulfobacterota > Binatia > UBA9968 > UBA9968 > DP-20. The sequence continues at coordinate 3,066 of DATIEH010000067.1, forward strand.
TGGAAAAACCGATGGCGCCGAGCTCCATGCCCTCGCGCACCATTTTTTTCATCGCGTCCAACTCTTCCGGATTGGCGGCGCGCTGATAGGCGGCTTCGCCCATGACGGTCAGACGCACCGGCGAATGGGGCATGAGCGGCAGCACGTTGATCGCGACTCTGCCTTCAAGGTAATTCAAATAGTCGCCAAATGTGTTCCAACGCCAGTCTTTGTCGTCGACGTATTTGTCGAGCACCCGGCGGAGATACTGGACCAAAACCTGGCGCGGTTCAGGTTTCGGCGGCACCGGCGAGCAGGAAGCGCCGCAATCGCCGATGACAATGCTCGTGACACCGTAGTTCACCACCGGATTGCCGTTCGGATACTGAACCACGAAAGCATCCATGTGCGTATGCGAATCGATAAATCCCGGCGCCACTACATGTCCCTTCGCATCAATTTCTTTTTTACCGGAGCCGAGGTTTTTTCCAATGGCAGAAATCTTGTCGCCGTCGATCGCCACGTCAGCCGAAAATCCGGCATTGCCTGTGCCATCGACAACAGTTCCGTTCTTGATGAGTAGATCATGAGTCATAGCGGGGTTTCCTCCCTTGCCGCGCTCAGCTTAATTTCTTATCCCACCGAAGCTAAGGGTGTGTCAACCGCCCTGAAGCGGTCTTGGGTTTGGCGGCGCGCCGTTTGTGTTGTTAGGGGAAGAAAACTCGGTTGCTTCAGGATGCAGGTGCCGATGATCGTATGCTGATTTGCGTCTCGACGAGAGACTCGAGACCCGCGACGCGAAACGGTGCGCCTCTGTGCCTTACATCGCGTCTTCGGGTCGTTCGTATTTAGCCTTGCCCAATCGTTCTTTGATCGTTGGGTAGGCGACGGTGAAGACGGTGATCGCAATCAAGATCAGCACCGTCGGGAACAAGAGCCATTTGGCGCCGTACGCAGCCGTGGAAATCCAAAGATAATTTTCGGCAATCTTCCCGAGGGTGAGCCCGAGGACGAGCGGCGGCCGGGGCCACCCGAACTTGATCATAAAATAGCCGATGAACCCAAAGATCAGCGTTACGATAATGTCGGCGAGATCGTTATTCGCAGTGAAGGAACCGATAAAGACGAGAAACAGCAGAAACGGAATCAACAGCGTGCCGCGCACGAAGGTCAAGGCGGCAAGATGGTTCAAGATCAAAAAGCAGAGTCCGGCGACAATCACATTCGAGATGATCAATACCCAAACCATCGAGAATGTCACATCGAGCCGCGATTTGAGCATTTCTGGTCCCGGATTCAATCCAACAATCAGCATCGCGCCGAGCAAGAGCGCCATGGCGCCGCTGCCGGGAATACCGAATGCAATAGTTGGGATGAGATCGCCGCCGCGGGTCGAGTTATTTGCGGCACCAGGGCCTAAAACGCCTTCCACGGCGCCCTTGCCGGCGCGCGATTTGTCTTTCAACCCCTGAACGGCGTGAGCGTAGGAGATCCATTGCGCCACGTTTGCGCCCAGCACGGGCAAGATGCCGAAGTAAACACCGATCAGGCTGCAGCGTGTCACGAGCCAGAAGTGGCGAAACGTATCTTTGACGCCTTCCATGACGCCACTCAATTTTTCCTGCTTTGCGCTCGCAATGCTGGTTCCGCGTACGGCCAAATCGACGATTTCTGGAATCGCAAACATACCCACGACGACGGGAATCAGGTCAAGGCGATCCCACAAATAAAGCGTTCCGAACGTGTAGCGCAAAGAACCGGTCTGCGGATCGACGCCGATGGCCGCGAGCAGCAAGCCGATGCCGCCCGCAAGTAGGCCTTTGATAAGCGATGGCCCGGCCAGGGTGCCGATGAACGTAATGCCCATGATCGCGATGATAAACAGCTCCGGCGATCCGAAAAGTAAAACCAACGGCCGCACGATGGGGATCGAGATCGCCAGCGAAAGCGCGCCGATGACCGAGCCGAATAGCGAACTCATAATGGCGGCGCCGAGGGCGCGGCCGGCTTCGCCGTTTTTCGACATGGGATAACCGTCGAGTATTAAGGCGGCTGAGGATCCCTCCCCGGGAATCCCAAACAGAATGGAGGTCAAATCTCCGGTGGTGCCGGTAACTGCAAGCATGCCGAGAAGAAATGCAAAGGCGGAGATCGGGTCTTTGATGGAATAGGAAAATGGCAGCATCAGGGCAAGCGTGGACAAACCGCCGATGCCGGGAAGCAGACCGACCCAGAAACCAATGATGATGCCCAGCAGCATGTAGCCAAACGCTGGCCACGCCATGGTTTTCCAAAAGCCGATGATAAAGGCCTCAAGCATTTCGATCTCCCAAGCCGACGAAATCGTGCGAATTATGCTCCTTAGCGTATATTCGGAGATGCGTCAACACGAGTTTGGCCCGTCGGCGTATGGCGATGGCGGTTGGAGCCGAGCGCATTGCACCCGAAGTGGTTCATGATCTCTCTGGCCCCGGAGAATGCGGCTGAGAATGCCTGGCATTTATTTCGAGAGGATCCGTTTCAAAGCAGCAGCGACTTCAGGCGGTTGGTTGACGACCTCTGTAGCGAGCGACTGGAGTTCATCACCGGGGACCGGTTCAGCCTCCCAGCCTCGTTTCTTGATTTCATCGAGCACCTCGGGGTCTTTGAACATGCGCATGAAAGCGTCGCGGAGAATTTTTAAGCGGTCCGCCGGCACGCCAGGCGTCGACAGAATCGGTCGCGAGCCAAAACCCCAAATGCCTAGATAGGAGTTGATCAGGCGGCGCTTGGTTTCGCTCACTTTATACTGATCCATCAGCTCGAAAATCGTCGGCACATTTGGCAGCTTGGGATTGCGCGTTTTTTCGGTTTGAAGAACGACACGGACAAACCCGTTTTTGAGCCAAGTGCGAAACGGTTCCCGGCCGAAAAAGCCGTCAATCGTAATGGCACGGCACTGAACTTCATTGCGCTCCATCGCCAAGTCCTGCTCGGCGCCGCCGGGATAGCCGCTGATGACTCGAAACTTGAAGCCAAACGTTTCTTCGAGCAAGCGCGGAATGTCGTATCCCGTGCTACCGACACCGGTGGCGGAGCAACGCGGGGGATCATTCGTCTGGCGCAGATCGTCCAGGTTCTTGAACGGCGTGTCGGTGCGCATGAACAATAAATGGCCGCCGCGCTCCGGCGTCATGATCCAAGAAAACTTCGGCCAATCGAATTGCACTTCTTTTCGTCCGGTGAGCTGCGCCATAAAGAGGGCGCCACCGACAGTGGCGAGCGTCAGTCCGTCGGGCTTGGTCAAGTTATAAATGTTATTGGCGGCGATCATGCCGCCGGCGCCCGGCATATTTTGCACAACGAAATCGGGATTGCCGGGAATTTGCTTGCCGAGGAAGCGCGCATAAAATCGCATCCAGATGTCATGATTGTCGCCGGCCTGAAAGCCGACAATCATGCGAATAGTTTTGCCCTGGTAAAAATTTGCCTGCGCAAGCAGCGGTTCGAGACTCAAGAGATCGACAATCGCGAGCACAGTGATCATGGTCAGGAGAAATCGACCGAGTCTACGAGCGTGTGAGCTGTTAATACAGCGCTGCGTCGGAGCCATATAGGGCCTCGCTCTCATTGCGCCAGTGGTTTGTCCATCTATCGCCACTGCCAACTGATTTCATTTCCCGAGAACCCACTTCATCCGCTCGATGACTTCACGCGGTTGCGCAATTACTTCTTTCGCGAGAGTTTCCAGTTC
>DATIEH010000068.1:0-2042 GCA_035455905.1 Binatia bacterium
GTCTTGCCAACGCCGGTGTCGGTTCCAGTAATGAAGATGCCGCGTCCCATCAGTTGCCTGTGACTTCGACAATACTCTCATGGACGATATCGACCAGTGAAGTCAGCTCGTCATCGGCGATCGATAGGGGCGGCATCAAAATAATCACGTCACCGAGGGGCCGGATCATGACGTTGCGTTTGCGCGCTTCGAGGATAACCTTATAGCCGATGCGCTTTTCCGGCGCATAGCTCTTGCGGCTTTCCTTGTCTTGAACCAGCTCGATTCCAACCATGTACCCCCATTGGCGAACATCGCTTACATGGGGAAGGCGCCGAAACTCTTCCAATCGCGCGGCCAGATAAGCAATCCGGGGTGGCAAGCTCTCGATCGTCTTTTCATGCTCGAAGATTTCCAGATTGGCGATTGCGACGGCGCAGCCGAGCGGGTTCCCGGTATACGTGTGTCCGTGAAAAAAGGTTTTGAATTCTTTATATTCGCCGAGAAAGGCCGAAAAGATTTCTTCGCTCGTCAACGTCGCGGCGAGAGGCAGATATCCGCCGGTGATTCCCTTGGCAAGGCAAAGCAAATCGGGAGCCACGTTACCGTGCTCGCACGCAAAGATTTTTCCCGTGCGGCCAAAACCGGTCGCCACTTCGTCGAGAATCAATAGAATGCCGTAACGGCGACAAAGGCCGTGTAACGCTTCGATATATTCGACCGGCTGCGCCCACATTCCCGCGGCGCCCTGCATTAACGGCTCGACCACCAGCGCAGCCAAATAGTTTTTATTCGCGCCAATTTTCTCGTCGGCTTCAGCAATCGCCGCACTGAGCGCATCCGCTTCGCTCATGCGGCGGTAATAACGAAATACGTGCGGCGGGTTGATCCGCAGCACTGGAAAGAGCAAGGTTTTGTGAAAGCGATGAAAGGTCTCGGAATAGCCAACGCTCATCGATCCCACGGTATCCCCGTGGTAGGACTCCGCCAACGATGCGATTTGTATCCGTTGATCCTCATTCTTGAGCTGCCAGTATTGGACAGCCATTTTCAACGCAATTTCGACAGCCGTCGCGCCACTGTCGGAATAAAAAACCCGCCTCAAGCCTTTGGGCGCAATCGCGACCAGTTTTTCAGCGAGTTGAATTCCCGGAACATGGCTCAATCCGAGAAATGTCGAATGAGACATGCGCTCGAGCTGAGCCCGAATCGCGTCATCGAGCGCCTTTTTTCGATGGCCGTGAACGTTGCACCAAAGCGAAGACACCCCGTCCAGATACTTCCGCCCGTGTACGTCGATCAGAAAATTGCCGGCCGCGCCGCTGATAATACACGGCTCCTCGCCAAGCCAATCTTGCATCTGGGTGAAAGGATGCCAGAGATAGCTATGATCGAGCTCTTTTAATCTATCGTAATAGTCCGCCATGTTGATTTTTCATTTCGTGAAAAACCTCGAGCGCTCTCTCCATGTGGCCACGGTTATGGGTGGCCATTACGGTGATCCGCAGGCGGGACGTTCCCGGCGGCACTGTCGGCGGGCGGATTCCCTGCACAAACACGCCGTGCTCCAAAAGTTTCTGCGAAAATTGCATGCAGCTCTCAGCATCGCCCACGATCAGTGGCAAGATTGGACTTTGAAGATCACTTAATCCAAAACCGAGCCGTTTTAATCCATCCGACAAAAACCGGCAGTTTTCCCACAGGCGCTCGCGTCGTTCGGGTTCACGTGCGATTAAATCGATGGCGGCTATGGCCACGGCCATAATCGCCGGCGGCAACGCCGTCGTGAAAATGAAACTCCGGCAACGGTTGATCAAGAGTTCGCGAAGCGCCCGGCTGCCGGCCACGTACGCGCCAAATCCTCCGAGAGCTTTCCCCAAAGTTCCCATCTGCACAAAAACGCGATCTCCCAGCCCATACTTGTTCACCACGCCGGCTCCCGTGCTGCCGAAAACGCCGGTCGCATGGGCTTCATCCACCATCACCATCGCGTCGTATCTTTCGGCAAGCTCGACGATGCCGGTCAGCGGCGCCTCGTCGCCGTCCATGCTGAAAATCGACTC
>DATIEH010000069.1:0-3026 GCA_035455905.1 Binatia bacterium
GTTCGTCATTCCCGCATGCTTTTAGCGGGAATCCAGGCGGAATTCGGACTGGACCCCCGATTAAAACATTCGGGGGTGACGGTTTTGAGGCGTTTCTATCAATCCGGCGTTAAGGAGAGAGATCGATGATTCACGGCCTGATCATCGCGCTATTCGTTAGCTTCTTGGTTTCATTTACCGCGTTGGCGCAGGACACGAAACTGATCGAAGCCGCGAAGAAAGAAACCGGTGCGGTTATTGCCTACGGCTCCCTCGAATCCAACACCGTAGAGCCGATTATTGACGCGTTCAGGCAGCGGACCGGATTGACCGTGGAATACTGGCGTGCTTCGGCAACCAAGGTGATGGACCGCGCGCTTGCCGAGCTGCGCGCCGGCAAATCTGTTTTCGACGTCATGGTCAACAACAGCGGCGCCATTCACGTCATGAAAAAAGAAGGACTCTTCGCCAAATATCTTTCGCCCGCCGCAAAAGCGTTTCCGAAGGAAGTCATCGACCCGGAGGTCGGGCCGATTTATCGCAACACGCCGGTCGGGATCGTCTACAACAAGGGCTCCGTGAGCGCTGCCGACGCACCGAGATCCCTCGAAGATCTGCTTAATCCGAAATACAAGGGCAAATTTGTGATGCCGGATCCAACGCAGCACACGACCACGCTGCAATGGTTGGCGAGCTTGTACAAAATCATGGGCAAGGAAAAAGCCCAGCGTTTTATTCAAGATCTCGGCGCCAGCAAACCGTTCATGGTGGAATCTTTCGCGCCAGCCGCGGAGCGCGTATCCACCGGAGAAACGCCGCTCGCGATCAGTTTAATTCGTTACACGGTCACCTACGCTGACAAGGGCGCGCCGGTCGACTATGTGCGCCTTGGCAAGATGCTGAGCACGGGTCAATACCTTGCCCTCAGCAAAAAGCCCAACCACCCCAATGGCGCCAAGGCTTTCATAGATTTTTTTCTCAGCGATGAGAGCATGCGCATCCTGGCCAAGATGGGCGAGTTCGTAAACCGCAAAGGGATTTATCCGCCGCTACCGGACGCTGACAAGATTCAAGCCGTGGAAATGGATGACTTCGATGCCAAAGAGTTCAAGGAAAAAACTCAAGAGTTTCAAAAAATTTTCTTGAAATGAGAGGGCATTATGGCACGACGAGAGTATCTTAACCCGGACGCACGCCAGCGTGAGCGCGCCTACTCGCCTGCCGTAAAAGTAACCGGCGGCACAACGATCTATATGGCGGGACAGACCGGTTACCAGGATGACCGGGGAGGAACACACGCAGGCGACTTCGATGGCCAAGTGCGGATCGCGTTCGAACGGATGCGCAAAACACTCGAGGCCGCCGGCGGCAAGCTGGAGGACATCGTGACCATGACGGTGTTCATCACCGACATGGGCAACGGCACCCGTTTTACCCAGCTACGAAAAGAATTTTTTCCAGAGGACCGCTATCCCGCGAGCGCGCTGATCGGCATCAAAGAACTGGCGCGTTCGGAGATGCTGGTGGAAATTCAAGCCATCGCCGTAGTGGATTAATTGACCTTCGTTCATTTTGAGTAAAGCGAGAAATGCTGCTTGTATATTCGTTTGGATGACAACTCTAAATGAGCGACAATTTATTTAGGAGGCTAACCATGCAACCACAATTCAAAGTCACCGGTATCGATCACGTGGTTTTTCATGTCAAAGATCTCGCCCGCGCTAAAAAATTCTACATCGACTTTCTTGGCATGACCATCGACCATGAAAGCTCGTGGCAATGTTTTCTCAAGTGCGGCGGCCAAGGCGTCGCGCTCTTTGAGGTGGAAGATGATGAAAACGTCCACGGCGGCAGCGAAGTTAACCATATGGCGCTCCGCCTAGCCTCTGGCGATTATGAAAAAGTCAAAGCGACGCTTGAAAATGCCGGCATCAAAGTCCACGGCCGCAAAAACGATCCGCACTGCGTCTACTTCAGCGATCCGGACGGCCATCACCTGCAGCTCTTGATGCCGAATGAGTGAGACGGAGTAAGAGCCATTTCCCTGCAACCTTGCACCTACACAAATGAATTCACCCCATGATGAATTCTGTTCCGGTGCTCGTTGATAAATGCATTCGATGTTTCGCTTTTGGCTTTGCTGACGCTTTGGCGTGAAAAATCGTCAAAGCCGCAATCTCTAGCCTAGATGTCCCGTCAGTTCGATTCCGTTACCGTCGCTCTCACTGGCCAGCTTTTCTTCATATTAGTCGCCTCCGCGGTTCTGGCGCTGATTGCGTCTTACTTGCTGCTTCGCCTTTACCGGCGCGCGGTGATCAAGTCCATGCGCCGGGTCGGCCGCAGTGAAATCCTCGAGCCGAAAGGATATTTGCCACCGGAACCGGAGCACAAGCCGCATGATGCTCCGCTCAATTTCAATTTCATCGTTCGCCGCACGCTCAAAGCCAATCGCGAGGCTATCTCGCTTTACCGGAGCGCCATTCGTCGCCGCTGGCTCGCGACTTTCGTGCACATGATCGCTGGATGCTGTTTTGCTGTCGTGATGACTGCCACATTTTTGTTGGCCGGCAAGCTTGCTTTCTCTCCTTTTCGCTTCCTCTACATAACATGGGCGAACGCCTGGCCAATTCTCATTGCCATTGATCTTGCGGTGGGCTTTCGGCGCGGCAAATGGATCGGTTTCGTCATATATTTTCTCGTGGGTGGTATCCTTGGATCCATTTCGCTCGCAAAAAGCCCGGACTTGAAACTTGCAGAGTTGTTATATTTCTGGCTGGACGTGAACGCGCCCCCGACTATTCTGCTGCTGATCTTTTTGAACCGTCGCATTCGTGCTGTAGGCCCGCTGGTTTTGGTGTTTATGATCCTTGGCGTAACCGGGGCCACCCTCTTCGTCACGCTCATAGGCAACAATTTCAAATTGCTTAAAGTACTCAGTAATTTCACCTATTCAATCGGCCTGAGCGCGACCGGAACAGTGATCGCGCTCCATTTAATCGGCTTCGCGGCCTTCGCGATTGTCGGTTGGCTGATACTCGGATCTCTGC
>DATIEH010000070.1:0-3724 GCA_035455905.1 Binatia bacterium
CGGCAATCGACGCAAGGGACGAAAGACTACGAAATACCGGGGCCGAGATTGGCGCCACATCACCGCGAGGGCCTTTCATCACGAATGGTTTATCGTCTTAGGTTCACCCCAGCAGGTACGAACAGAAGGGATTCCTTCGCACCTCCTTCCGCCGACCGGCATTCTCGCGCACGCGGGAATCTAGGTTTGATCGGCGCCGAATTGGCCTGGATACCCGCTTTCGCGGGTACAACAGAGAAATGCGCTCTCTTAACGTGATCGAGCAAAGCGTGATCTGCTCCAGCATTGTTGAAGGAGAGGCAGAAAGAATACGAAGTTGCGCTTGCGCACAGTAATCCGGGGCTTTAGCCTCGGGAAATTATAAACGCTAGCATTTCTCGGAGGAACTCATGAGAAGCATCAAGCTCTACACGATACTTGGCTTATTCATAATTTCGATACTCTCCTCGCAATCCCGCGGCGCCGACAAGATCACCTTGAGCTCGACCAATCCGACGGCTTTTGAAATCGACCACGTCGTAGCCAAAGAAAAAGGGTTCTTCGCCAAAGAAAACCTCGATGTTGAAGTCAATTACATGACGCCCGATCTGGTGGTCAAAGCGTTGATCGCGGGGACCGTGGACATTGCTCGCTCGGGCTCGCATTTCGGTTTGATCGCCGCCACGCGCGGCGCGGAGATCAAGATCATTGGCGGCTCCAACTACGGTTATCCTTATCAAGTGATCGGCAATCCGCAATTCAAGAGCCTCGCCGATCTCAAAGGGCAAAAAATCGCCGGCGCCTCTTTGGCGAGCATCACTACGACGATTTTCAAAGACGTGATGCAGCGACGCGGCATTCCACCGACGGCATATACGCTTTTGTTCGTCGGCGGCAGCCCGGAAAGATTTCAGGCGGTGGCGTCGGGTCAGGTTGCAGCTTCGCTGGCAGAAGCACCGCCATTCAATTTCAAATCCATCGAAGCGGGCCGCAGGGTGCTGCTCAATTATTCGGACGAAATCAAAAACCTTCAGTACACCTCCTTTTTTGCAGCGAGCAAATCGCTGGCGCAAAATCGACCGCTGTTTACCCGCTTCGTTCGCGCGATTGGCCAGGGCATGCGTTGGGTGAACGATCCAGCCAATGAGAAAGCGGCCATCGAGTTGATGGTTCAGCGCTTAAAAATCGACGAGGCGATCGCCGCGCAAACCTACAAATTCATGATTCCCGAGAATAAGGCGTTTCGTGGCGAGGGAGTTGTCGATGGCGCGGGGCTCGCGGAAATGATTCGATTGCTCGCCGCCGACAATATGATCCCGGAGCGCAAGCCATGGGAAACTTTCGTCGATCCGGCATTCATGCCGGCGGGAAAGTAACTGCTTTCACAAACATCGATTAGGCCCGTGTCATGTAAAATCTCCGACTCACTCGTCATTCCGGGCAAGCTGGCGACAGCTGGCGCGACCCGGAATCCAGGAATTGAAATACTCTGGATACCGGCATTCGCCGGTATGACGAGAGTGAGACGATCTCCTAGCGAACTCTCGGTAAGCTGTCTTCTACCCTATGGTTTCCAACCGCTCGCTTGCAATTCAGCGTTGGCTTTTTTCACGAAGCTCAAATCGAACACGTCGCCGACTTTAATGTCGCGCTGGACTTTAGTCGTGCTTTTCATGTCGTCGATCATCGACTGGAGAACTTTGTCATCACTGAAGCCGTCTCGAAGCGCGAGCTTCGTTAGGGTGTCATAAATCGAACCGACCAGGGCCGGGTCCTTCATTCGTAACGTATCCATCATGTACTTGATCGCCGGTTCCCGTTTGGCAACATAATAATTCAGCCCTTTGAGCGCAGCGCGTACAAACTTGAAAACCTTTTCCGGGCTCTGCTTGATTCTGTCCTGGGAAGTCGCCAAGCCGCCCTCAATCAGGTTGGCATACTCGCTCGCGTTGCCGAGCTTGATAAAGCCATCCTTTTGCGCCTTGATACTCATGGCCGTGCTAAACAGCGTCGCTTGAATGGACTTGGTCTGCAGCGCGGGAAAGCGTACCTCGTCGCCCCCCATCGTCACCAGGTTGACGTCCTTTGCTGGATCCAGACCGTTCTTGCGCAACATCTCGCGCGCAACTACGGCAAGCGACCCTTCCGGAGACATGACTCCGACGTTCTTGCCGCGCAACTGTGCCACTGATTTTATGTCCGGCTGAGCGATCAGGTCCCAGCTCGGCTTGTCTTGAAAAACGGTCACTAGCTTGACCGGCACGCCTCTGACCGCCGCCGCCAGCGCGCTCCCCGCGTTCGTGAAAAAGTCGACCTCGCCCGCCAGGGTCGTGCGGATCGCGATCTCACCCCGGATGCTAAGCAGCTCGACATTAAGACCTTCTTCTTTGAAGTAACCTTCCTTCTGGGCAACGACCAGGGAAAATACCGCGGTGCTGCTCAGCGAAGGATAAGCTACGCGGAGGTTGTCTATGGCGCGCGCGGTTCGAAAAGGGCCGAGTAAAAATATCGCGCACATCATCATTCCAGTGGCGAGGCGAATAATACTCATGGGCATGCTCCTTTGCGTTGTCGCAATTCGGGCGCGGGCAACTGGCCATTCCACTGGACGCCTTTTAACGCTCAGCCAAAGTTCGGTCAAGACGTGATTGTCTCGGCGATCCGAAAGCCGTAATCGGCGTATTTGAAAGCCGCGGGCAATGAGCTGCGCGCGGCGCAGCGGCTGTATTGGATTCGATGGCGCCACGAGCCGCCGCGCGAAACGCGCCGCTGTCCGAACGCCGGCCCGCGCGGATTACGGTCCGGCGACTGAGAGTAGTATCTGTAATCATACCAGTCGGCGCACCACTCATGCACGTTCTCACTCATATCATATAAACCGAAGCCGTTCGGCGCGTTGACGCCAATTTTGGCCGGCCCGCCGGTCTCCGGATTGCAACCAACAAAATTTGCTGATGGCGGTTCGTCGCCCCATGGGTAGAGAGCGGCTTCGAGTCCGCCGCGTGCCGCACGCTCCCACTCGGCTTCACTCGGCAAGCGAAACGATGCGTTCTTCTGTTGGCTCAACCAAGCGCAATATGCCGCCGCGTCTTCCCAACTCACGGCGACAACCGGCTGCTCTGGATCAGAAAAGATCGGATTGAAAAAAAACGGCGGAGGCTGTTTCTGCGTTGCTTCGATAAATTTTGTGTACTCATGATTGGTGACCGGAAATCGGCCGATGCCGAAACTATCCACCCAGACGCGGTGGCAGGGCTGTTCGTTCTCCTGACCCTGTATAGAACCCATGAGAAACCAGCCGCCGGGAATGGTTACAATGTCGGGCGGAATCATTGAGTGAATCTAAAACTGCTGGATAATTTGTCAAACGAGGATAGCGGTTCCGCGAGCGCTCGAAAGGACAGTCTTAACCCGTGTGTCATCTCATTCTTCGATTCTCTCAAGATAAACTCCATAAGGGATCTTGATTTTAACGGAGATATCACTAAAGCGGTGATTGCACCTGATCGAAGAATCGCCGTATAAGCAGATGTTTTCACATGACGGAGGCCAGGATGGAATTGTCGTTGCTTTGCCAGGCTAGCAGATGTCGGAGCGCAAAAACCCTCGGAGTCCTATCGATTCTGATAGGAATGATCGGCCAAGTGCATGCGCAACCAGCACCTTTTTACAAAGACAAAACCATTCGCATCATCGTTGGTTTTACTTCCGGCGGCCTATACGATCAGTACGCGCGCATTCTCGC
>DATIEH010000071.1:0-10266 GCA_035455905.1 Binatia bacterium
CGCGTGCCTCTGCCGCAAGGGCCGTTGGGATTTTGAAGGCAAGTTTACCTGGAACTGTTTGAACAGCTTGAACGATTGGAACGCCTTTGGCTGACACGCTGCACAATCTCTACATCGGCTTTTCCGTCGCGCTCGCGCCGCAGGTTCTGCTCTACGCTTTTGTCGGCTGCGTGGTCGGCACACTCGTCGGTGTTTTGCCGGGCATCGGCCCGCTCGCCGGCATCAGCTTGCTCCTTCCCGCTTCCTTCGGACTTGATGCCACCTCCGCCATCGTGCTTTTGGCCGGCATTTACTACGGCGCGATGTATGGCGGATCGACCACATCAATTCTGATGCGCATCCCGGGCGAGGCCGCTTCTGTCATGACCTGTATCGACGGCTACGAAATGACGCGTAAAGGCCGCGCCGGACCGGCTTTGGCGATTGCCGCCATCGGATCGTACATCGCTGGCACCGTCAGCGTCGTCGGACTGATGCTGCTCGCGCCGCCTCTGGCGAGCTTTGCGCTCCGCTTCGGACCGCCCGAGTATTTCGCCCTCCTCCTGCTCGGTCTCTTAGTGCTCGCGTACATGAGCGGCGGCTCCATGCTCAAATCTCTGGCAATGGCCGCGCTCGGTCTTCTCCTGGGCATGATCGGTATCGATCCGATGACCGGCTTCTTTCGTTTTAGCTATGGCTTGGTGGAGCTCGGCGATGGCATCGGTGTGGTTCCCGTAGCGGTTGGACTGTTCGGTCTTTCTGAAATTCTTTTGACTGCCGGGCAGCCCACGGCGCCCGAGGTCAAAAAACCAAAGTTGAAAGACCTCCTTCCGTCAAAACAGGAATGGCGCGATTCACTCTGGCCGATCGGCCGCGGTACCGTGCTCGGTTTTTTGATCGGCATTATTCCTGGCTCCGCGCACATCATCTCGTCGTTTGTTTCCTACGCAGTGGAGCGTCGCCTTGCCAAAGATCCTGAGCGTTTTGGTCACGGCGCCATTGAAGGGGTAGCCGGCCCGGAGTCGGCAAATAATTCCGCGACCTCCGGCGCTTTTGTTCCGATGCTTGCCCTCGGCATTCCTTCCGGACCGATCCCCGCGGTCATGATCGCGGCGATGATGGTGCACGGGATTTCGCCGGGACCGCTGCTGATCACTCAGCAGCCCGAGCTTTTCTGGGGCTTCATCGCCAGTATGTACGTCGGCAACGTCGTGTTGCTGATTTTAAATCTTCCGCTCGTCGGAATTTTCGTCAACGTGCTCCGAGTTCCCTATCCGCTTTTGTATCCTGCAATCCTGCTCTTTTGCGTCCTCGGTGTTTACGCGGTCAACGGCAGCGCTGTCGACATCGGCATCATGGCGGCCATGGGCGCGCTCGGCTATCTGCTGCGCAAGTTTGACTTCGAGACCGCACCGGTAGTATTGGGGCTGATACTCGCGCCGATGATCGAGATGAGCTTGCGCCAGTCGCTGGCGATGTCCTCGGGAAACTACGCGATCTTCGTTAATCGGCCAATCGCATCAGTGATGCTGCTGATCGGACTCGCGCTCTTACTGTTAAGTCTCATGCCATTCCTTATGAAATCTATAGATTGGCGCCAGAAACTGGGCATAAACACTGCGAACGAGGGAGAAAAACTTTGATGGGCAGACTCATCGGAGGTGAGTGATGCGACTCAACCGACGGAATAATATTTTTCTCGTGTTGTTAATTCTGCTCCTGCCGGCGGTCAAGGTTTCCGGCCAAGACAAATATCCCGATCGCCCGATTACGATCGTGGCGCCCTTTCCACCAGGAGGCGTCGCTGATCTTACAGCGCGGCCTGTGGCCGCCGCGCTCGAGAAGGTGCTTAAGAACCCCGTCGTCGTGGTGAACAAGACCGGCGCCGCAGGCGCCGTCGGGATGTCGTTCGTCGCCAACAGCAAACCCGACGGCTACAATTTGCTAATGGCGCTATCGAGTATCTCGATCATTCCCGAAGCCGACAAGCTCTTTGACCGCAAACCCGCCTATACCATGGACCAGCTTATTCCGATCGCCTTGATTTCCGCCGATCCAACGATCTTCGTGGTCAACGCGAGCCGGCCGTGGAAAAGCGTGAAGGAATTTGTCGACGACGCCAAAAAGCGCCCGGGCGAAATTTCTTACTCTTCCTCCGGCGTCTACGGCACTTTGCACATGGCCATGGAGATGCTTATCCACGGCGCGGGTATCCAGCTCAAGCACGTCCCATATTCAGGTGCAGGCCCGGCGCTCACTGCGCTGCTAGGCGGCCACGTCGACACCCTCGCTTCCGGTCCCGCGGTGGTGATCCCACATATTAAAGCTGGAAAGCTACGGCCGCTCGCCGGCTGGGGCGCGAAACGGGTCGCGTCGCTGCCGGACGTCCCCACGTTCAAGGAGCTTGGCTACGACATTGAGTTTTACATTTGGGCGGGACTGTTTGCGCCCCGCGGAACGCCGCCGGCCGTGATGAAAACCATCCGCGAAGCGGTGAAACAGGCGGTCAACAGCGTCGAGTTCAAAACCGCGATGGAAAAAATCGAGACGCCGATCGCCTATCTGGATGCTCCGGAATTTCAAAAGTTCTGGGATAAAGACGCAAAGATGCTGGCCGACGCCATCAAACGCATCGGCAAAATCGAGATCCCGGAAGCCAAGTGAGCTAGTGCAGATGACGGTGAGTTTATTCTCGTTTAAATCCCCCTTACATCCCCCTTTTTCAAAGGGGGAGTTTGTTCGTCGTTGCTTTAACCCCTCTTTGCAATGGGGCAAGGGGAGATTTTGTCTGGACGACACGCAACAAACTTTGATTGCGAAACTCTAGAATCACGACGCGGAAAAGCGTTAACCTCCTGCTATGCCAGACGGCGTAAAGATCATCGTCGATCACGCCAGTAAACTTTTCCTCGAAGGATCGGTCGTTGCCTTCCGCAATATCGATCTAGAAATAAGAAGCAAAGAAGTTCTTTGTGTCGTAGGGCCGTCCGGTTGCGGCAAGACGACGCTGCTGCGCTGCATCGGCGGCCTGTTGGCGCCGAGTTCCGGCAAAGTTCTAATCGATGGGCAAGCCGTCGATCAGCCGCGCGAAGGCGTCGCCATCGTCTTCCAGCACTTCGGTCTGCTCCCATGGAAAACCGTCGCGGAGAATGTCGCTTTCGGCCTGCAAATGGCGGGCGTATCGCGCCAACTCATCAAGGAAAGAACTGACCGTTACACCAAGCTCGTCGGGCTGGAGAACTTCGAAGCTCAGTATCCCTACCAACTGAGCGGAGGCATGCAGCAGAGAGTCGGCTTGGCGCGGGCGCTCGCGATCAACCCGGATATTTTATTGATGGACGAGCCCTTCGCTTCCGTGGATGCGCAAACGCGCGAAGTGCTGCAGGAAGAACTGCTCCAGCTACACGATAGAGAGCGCCGAACCATGCTGTTCATTACTCACTCGATCGATGAAGCCATCGTGCTCGGCGATCGCATTGCGGTAATGACGACTCGGCCCGGCCGCGTCAAGGAAATCCTGCCGATCGATTTCAAACGTCCACGCGATCCGGCCGCCGTGCGTTCTCATCCGCATTACGCGGAGCTACGCAATCATATTTGGAACGAGCTAAGACCCACAGTTCTCGAGGGAGCCTATGAGCGTCACTCAAGCTGAAGGCAGAGTACAGCCCAACTCCCCGTATTCGACGGATTCCGATATCAGCGCCGAACAGCAAGCCGCGCGGGACCGGGCAAAAGCGCAGCAGCGAAAGTCGATGGCAGCCAATCTCGGGATTCGCATCGTTTCGCTTGTCATTGTGCTCGGCGGCTGGGAATACTTCGGACGTCAAGTGAACCCGGTTCTATTCACCTACCCAACGGCGGTCGGCGCGGCGGCAATTAAGATGATCGGCAGCGGTGAGCTGTGGCAGTACCTCTCACAAAGCTTGATCGTGCTTGGCGCTGGACTGGCTCTTGCCGTCGTCTTCGGCATCGCCTTGGGTGTGATCATGGCGCGCTATTGGGTGATCGACATTGCGCTCGACACTTACATCACGGCGCTTTACTCGATTCCGTCGGTGGCGTTGGTGCCCGTACTGGTACTCTGGATCGGCTTCGAAACCTCGGCAAAAATTGCCGTGGTTTTTTTATTCACGTTCTTCCCGATGGTCATCAATACCTATCAAGGCGTCAAAAACGTCGATACGCGCTTGCTCGAGGTCGGGCGAGCTTTTCGCTGTAGCGAGCGCCAGCTCTGGGCCAACATTATTTTACCCGCCGCGCTTCCTTTCATCGTCGCCGGGCTCCGGTTGTCCATCGGCCGTGGCCTGATCGGGATGGTGCTGGCGGATCTCTACACGGCGATCACGGGCATCGGCTACCTCATTTCTCGTTATGCGAGTATCTATCGAACCGATGCCATGTTTGTACCGGTCGTCACGCTGGGTGTTTTGGGGATCACTCTGACCGGCTTGCTGCGCATAATCGAGCGGTGGGTTACACCTTGGATGCATTATTCGGATAGAGATTGAATAGGAACGGAGGCAAGATGAGCAGCTTATTTCCCGGCGAGTTGAAGCGCTTCATAGTTTTTGCAGCGCTATTCCTTTCGATCCCCGTGTTTTGTGTACGAACGGCAACGGCCCAAGCAAAACAACCCTGCAAGGAAATGCGTAAGGTGAAGCTCGGCGTCTCGGTGGCTCCGCCCAACGTTGTTCATACTCCCGTCTACGTCGCGCGTGATCTTGGCATCTTCGCAAACCATTGCATCGAAGCTGAAATTATTGAGTTCGAAGGCGGCTTGTCCGCCACCAACCTCGTCGCGGTCGCTAAGGGCGGAACCATGGCGTCGATGAACGCCACGGCCATCGCGCAGGGAATGACCGCCAAGCAGATTTGGGGCATGGCGCCGCGCCTCCCACAGGCTTACGTCGTCAGTGAAGATGTTAAAACCGCAGCCGATCTGAAGGGCAAGCGTCTCAGCGCGGCCGGCGGCGGAGTGGGCAGCTTCAACTGGGTCATGGGACGTGAGGTACTGAAAACGGCCGGACTCAAGGTCGAAGACGTGCAGTTCATCTCCCAGGGCACGGCGGGTCGTCTGCCGGGATTGGTTGCCGGTCAATTGAACGGCGTAGCGCTCCATCCCGAGGACGTCTACCTCGCACAAAAAGAAAAGCCCGGTGTCCACGTATTGGTTCAACTCGTCGACCTGATGCCGAAGTATTTTTTCAACGCTTATGGCGCGGGCGACAGCCAACTTGCACGCGAGCGGACGCTGGTACGTGATACCGTGACTGCTTTGATCGAAACTAACCGGCTGATTTACACGCAAAAGGAAAAAGTCATTCCCATAATGATCAAGGCGACTAAAAAACCTCAGGATGCGGTGAGCTTTGCTTATGACAATCTGATCAAGAATTGTGTCTGGAGCGTCAACACCGGCTTCTCCAAAGATCGCACCGAGTGGTCCGTTGAAAATGCCATCGAAAACGGCGACATCCCTGCGGAGAAGAAGCCGAGTTACGATCGAATCGTCGATATCAAACTGGGTGAGGAAGCGCTCAAAGCCGCAGGAGGACCGACGAAGATTCAAGGCTGCGCGGATTAGAGGACTGAGTTTTCGCTCATAACTCAGTCCTCATGCCTCATTCCTCAGTAACTGAAAGGCAGCGCTACTAGTATGCCTCAATATCGATTCAGCGAAATCAAAGATCGGCTCGACGATTGGCGCGTGTTCAACAGTATGGTGGACTCACCCTACTATCGCGACGCCGTCTATGAAAAGTTTTCCGCCACCGAATACGAGCGGCGCTACCAAGCGCTTCGATCGAAGATGCGCGAGCGCGGTTTGGATTGCGTGATCGTTCCCGGCGGGCCCAATCATTGGAGTTTCGGCGGCGGCATGCTCTGGCTCTCCGGCCACTGGGAGTGGCATGCGATGGCGAACTACGTCGTCTTTCCTCTCGAGGGCGAGCCCACCTTGATCTATTCCATGGGCGGCACGCACATCGAAGCGACGCGCCGAGAAAGCGCCATCAAAGACGTGCGCCAGTCGCGCGGCGGTCGCTTCGCCGAAGTGATGATCGAGCGCATAAAAGAGCTCGGTCTTGAGCGCGGCAAGATCGGCATCTTGGAAGTCGATCCGCGCTTTCACGATCACCTGCCGGTTAATCAGTACAACGCATTGCGAGAAGCGCTGCCGAACACCACCTTCAGCTTCGAATCGGGGCTGATGCACGAGCTGGTCTACAAAAAAAGCGATGAAGAGCTCGAGTGCATCCGTAAAGCGGGCAAGCTGTGTCAAGCCGCAATGGAAGCGCTGGCCGAGCGGTGCAAACCAGGCGCGACGGAATACCAACTCAAGGCCGCGGCCGCGAGCGCAATTCTCGAGGGCGGCGGTGACGTCGATTTCGCGATCATCGGCTCGACACCGATGAAAAATCCTTCGATGATCTTTGGTAATCCGCGTCCGTCAGCCCGCGTGCTCAATAACGGTGATATCGTCATTATGGAGCTTGCCGCCGGGTATCGCGGCTACAGCGCGCAGATCGGCTCGCCAATTTGCATCGGCGACCCGCCAACAGAGATACTGCGCTTTTTCGACGACATCGTGCTGCCCGGTTTCGAAAAAATGGTTTCCGTCGCGCGCGCCGGACAGCATCTCAACGATCTGGTGGAAGCCGCGCGGTTTTACCGCGAGAAAGGCGTACAATCTCGGCCGATTCACGTTCATGGCATCGACTTCGTCAGCTCTGAACCACATATTTTCACCGATCATGTTCAAGCCGAAGAATACGAGCAGGTGCTCCAGCCCGGAATGGTGCTCGTGATCGAGCCTAACGCGGTCACCGCCGACGGCATGTTTGGAATTTTTTTCGGTCACACTTTCATTATCACTGAAGGAGAACCGGAATGCACTGACGGTTATCCGTGGGACCTGACGATCGTCTGACAAGGAGAATTGCTATGCTCGCCAAACATCCCGATCCGACCGTTGATCACGTTCTCAAAACCTGGGCGCCGCGCATGATCGTGCAGGGGGTCGATTATAACGATCTTATGACGACCGGAGAGCGCATCCGTATTTGGGACGACTGGTGCCGCCAATGGTGCGTGACTGCCGCTGGGCACGAAGAGTTTGCGCTCAAGGCAGAGGCCGCCGGCAACCGAGAAAGCGCCACCGAAGCCTACCTGATGGCGTCCATGGCCTATCACTTCGGCTGCAACAATTCGCCGCAGAACCTCGACGAATACATTCCCGCGGCGAAAAAGCGGGTTGAGTGCTACGCTAAGGCGGCGCCTTATTTGAATCCACCGGCGGTGCGCCACGAAGTGCCGTTTGACAGTTTTCGTATGGCGTCTTATCTGCGCGTTCCCGCAGGAATCACCAAGCCGCCCGTGGTGATCACGATCTCCGGCTTGGAATCGACCAAAGAAGAAGCGCGCACGATGGAAGACGGCTTTCTGCGCCGCGGCGTAGCGACTTTCACCTTCGATGGTCCTGGGCAAGGCGAGAGCTGGTTTCAAGGCGGACTGATCGTCGAGTTCGAACGCGCGACTTCTGCGGTGATTGATTATCTCGAAAAGCTCTCCGGCGTCGATGCCGGTCGGATTGGGGTCTTTGGCCCGAGCATGGGTGGGTATCTCGCACCCCGTTCGGCGGCTTGCGATACGCGAATCAAAGCGTGTGCATTTGCCGGCGGCATGTACGACCGAAGCCGGGTGCTCAATCGTCTCGAAGATCCATTCGAGTTCGCCCGTATCGCGCACATCTGGAAGGTTTATGACAAGCAGAAATTAGTCGAGCTACATAGCCGATGCACCCTCGAAGGTTTGGCACCGAAAATTCGCTGCCCACTGCTCGTCGTCCACGGCACCAAAGATTTCGTCCCGGTGGAACAGGCGAAACGCACTTATGACGAGGCCTCCGGCCCAAAAGAGTGGCTATTACTCGAGGGCGGCAATCACGTGTGCAATAACATGCCGTTTCGCTACCGTCCGGCCATCTGGGATTTTCTCGCCAGACACCTCGGAGGAAAGGTTTGATTTTCAGTTTTCCGGGACGATAGACATCGCTCGCCTCTCACAAGTCACCGCACACAAACGGCCATTGACTGACCAAGCTGATCCGATTTAGATTGACCGCCACTTCACGGAGGAGAGGTTATGCTTCTGCGTTTGTTCTACGGAACAATATTTACAACTCTTTTTCTCGTCAGCGCTGCCAACGCGCAGCCATTGCCAAGATCCATTGCCATTGGCTCCAACCCGCCCGGATCGCTCTTCTACTCATTGGCGAGCGGCTTGGCAAAAGTGATCAGCGAAGCAACGCCCATGCAGGCGCAAGTCCAACCTTATGCCGGCACCAGCACTTTCGTGCCGCTATTTGAGAGCGGTGAGCTTGATCTGGGGGTCGTCAATGCCGTCGATATGGGAATGGTGTATCAGGGCCAGAAACTCAAAATAGGCGGCAGAAACCCATTTCCCCACGTGCCGAGCTCGCGCCTGCTCTGGCGCGGCTCGCCTTTGCGCAGCAGCCTGATCGTGCGCAAAGATTCGCCGATCAAGACCATTGCCGACGTCAGGGGCAAGCGCGTAACGGGCGAATACCCGGCGCAGCTGGCGGTTTGGTACAACGTCTTCGGCTCCCTTGCGAACGGCGGCCTCACGTGGAATGACGTCAAAATCGTGCCGGTGCCTGCGGTCAACGAAGGTGTCGATGCGCTGGTTCAAGGACGCGCCGATGCTACTACCCATGCGATCGGAACGGCCAAAGTAAAGGAAGCGGATGCCGCAGTCGGCATTCGCTACATCCCGCTCGATTGCTCCAAACAGGGCGAAGCACGGATCAAGAAGGCCGTACCGGGCTACTATCTGTCGATCGTCAAGGCCGGTTCATCCACGGGCATCGTTGAGGACACCTGCGCCTTTACCTATGACATTTACCTGCTCGGCCACAAAGCTTTGCCAGATGCCGTCGTTCGCAATGTCCTTCAAGCCATCTGGGTAAATGTCGACAAACTGCCTCAGTTCCATCCTAGCTTTTCGGAGTGGACAAAGGCACGAGCCGTCGATTCCGAGGTTACTCTGCCCTACCATCCCGCCGCAGCGCGCTTCTTCAAAGAAAATGGCGCTTGGCCCGCAAAGATGGACGAAGCGCAAAAAAGATTGCTGGCGATGAATCCATAGATGTTTAGGGAAATAGACTACCCTATCGTTGAATTGACCTCCGACGTCTCGAATAATTGGAACGCTTTAATTCTTTCACATGAGTGACGACACTGGTTCCTCCGCAACCAAGTTCCGAGCCCTGAGCGGCCCCGTTCGCCTGCTTGAAAGATTGCTCTTCGGCGGTGTCACCATTTTAGGGTCCCTTTGGGGCTTGGGCGTACAACACAGCCTCCCCTGGACTTTTTTCAATCAACAATATCTCGGATTATTTCTGGCGCTGGGGCTCGCAAGTATCTTCGTAGCGGTAAAAGCATATCCTAAGGAAATTGGCGACCGAGTGCCTTGGTACGATTGGTTTTTCGCTTTGGCCGGTATGGTTGTCGGCCTATATGTCGCCGTCTTTTATCCCATCATCGCTTACCGACTGGGGGAGCTGAGTCCCGAGCGTTGGATCCTTGGCGGTCTAGCGGTTTTGCTCGTGCTCGAAGCCGCCCGTCGCGTGGCCGGCGGCACGCTCGCGTGGATCGCATTGGCTTGCGTTATTTACGCGAAGTTCGCCTTCTTATTTCCCGGTTTGCTATATGCCAAGGGATCGTCGTGGGCTCGCATCGCCACTTATCTTTATCTCGACTCCGGCGGTATTTTCGGCGTGCCGCTCGATGTCGCAGCCACTGTTTTGGTCGCCTTTATTTTTTTCGGTCAAGCGCTCTACGCTGTCAGGGGTGACAAATTTCTCATTGACCTGGCATTGATCGCCATGGGGCGATACCGGGGCGGATCGGCGAAAGTTTCCATCGTCTCGTCGGGACTCTTCGGCATGGTTTCTGGAAGCGCCGTTGCCAACGTCGCGGTAAACGGCGCCATCAGCATTCCCATGATGAAGCGAGGCGGCTATGCGCCTCACATGGCGGCGGCCATCGAAGCAGTAGCGTCCACCGGCGGACAGATTATGCCGCCGGTCATGGGAGCTGCGGCTTTCTTGATCGCTGAATTCCTCAATATCACCTACGGCCAAGTGGCACTGGCTGCTGCAATTCCCGCTTGCCTCTATTACCTCGCGCTGTTCGTGCAGGTCGATTTGGAAGCAGCCAAGAACGGGAGCGCTGGGCTTCCTGCCGATCAGATTCCAAAATTTCG
>DATIEH010000072.1:0-2268 GCA_035455905.1 Binatia bacterium
GCTCCAAAAGTGTCGATGTCGCCACCGGACCGGCCGGCGTCATTTTCGATGCCATTGCCAAGGGCGTAACCGACTTCAGCGTTTTCGGCGAATGCATGCCTTCGACGGTGTTAGAAATTTGGGTTCAGCCGAACATCAAGAGCGTCAAAGACCTTATCGGCAAAACGATCAGCTCGACCAATCCCAACTCCCTTGGCGATTTGATGATCGGCGTTTGGCTCGCGCGCAACGGGATTAAAAAATCCGACGTGAACGTGGTTTACCTCGGCGGTTTAGGTAATCTCATCAGCGCCATGAAAGCGAACAAGACCGAAGCAACCTTGATCCTGCCGCCCCTCGGCGAACAGCTGATTCCTTCAGGTCAAAAGCGCTTGGGCGATTTGCGCGATATCACCTACTCGAACCAAGGCTGGGCAGCGACCAAGACTTACGCGGCCAAAAATGGCCCGGCTCTGGAGCGTTTCGCCGCGGCAGCGATTGAAGCCATCGCTGTGGTGAAACGAAATAAACAAAAAACGCTTCCGGTGCTGCCGAAATATACCGGCGTCACGAATGACGAGTGGAACTCCTACGCCTATGAATTCTTCATGCCATTGCTCACGACGACTCCACGGATGACACCCGACGTGGTTAAAGCCACGCAAGAGCTTTCGACATTGGCAGAAACGCGCAAGCTGAATCTGAGACCGTACATCAACAACAGCTACGTCGATAAGCTCGAGAGCCAAGGATTTATCGACAAGCTCTACCGATAACGCGTCCGCGACATCGCGATAGGCAATAACACCAGTCGCGCCATGCCGTTCACGTCATGAGCAAGAAAATTGTCGCTCGCGACGTCGCGATTATTTACCGCGGCAAAAGTGGTCAGGAACCGGTGGTCGCCTGCAATGGGATTGACCTCGAAATTGAAACGGGTGCATTCGTCTCAATGGTCGGTCCAAGCGGTTGTGGCAAAACCACATTGCTTTACGCTTTGGACGGTCTTCTCCCGATCCATCGAGGCGAAATTTCTGTCGATGGCAAAGCGATCACCGGGCCGGGCACAGACCGCGCGATGGTTTTTCAGGCTGCGTCGCTGTTACCCTGGCGCACGGTTTGGGACAACATTACCTATGGTCTGAAGTTGCAAAGCGATTTGGATGCGCCGCGCACTTCCAAAGTGCAAACTCTTATCGATCTCGTCGGTTTGCGCGGCTTCGAGCATCGCCATCCGTCGGAATTGTCCGGCGGAATGCAACAACGTGCCAATCTCGCCCGCGCTCTTGCCGTCGATCCCGATATATTGCTCCTCGATGAACCCTTTGCCTCGGTGGACGCGCAAACTCGTGAAAAGCTCCAGGTTGAATTGACCGAGATCTGGGCGCGCACCCGGAAGACGATGGTCTTTGTAACGCATGACATCGGAGAAGCCGTATTTCTTTCCGATCAGGTCGTAGTGCTGAGCGCGCGGCCAGCGCATGTTTGCGCGGTCATCAAAATCGAAATTCCTCGTCCGCGCTCGCTCGAAACAAAGCATAGCTCGGGGGTCCAGGATTATATAAAGCAAGTCTGGAACCTGATTGAATCGCCCAACTGAATGATGCCAATTAGGGGTAGCGGTGTTCCGGAGCGCGGCTTTATTTTTATTATGATAGCCGACACTTTCAATCGGCAATCCTGGATTCGCAAGACTTCGGACAGCCTATTGGGTTGATGTAGCAAGCGGATGACGAACCACAGAACTTAGGAGACATGCTTTATGCCTGCAAACCTGGCTCAGCAAAGCTCGACCATCGAACTGAGAAGCATTCCTACTCTTCCACCCGTGCATTGGACCGAGCGGTACTTTCGCCTTGTGTGGGGCAGTGTCGGCATCGTCGGTTGTCTATTCTGTTGGCAGCTCGGATCATCGATCGGAGTTTTCGATCCGCTCTTCGTCAGTTCGCCAGCTGAAGTCGCGCGCACCGCGTTAAACCTGCTGCCGTCGCCGGAATTTCTCGGCCATCTGCTCATAACCGCGGAATGTCTCTTCCTCGGGCTTTTCAGCGCTGTTGTCGCGGGCGTGCTCATCGGCTTGCCGATCGGCTGGTTTCCGCGCCTGCATGCTATTTTCGAACCGGTAATCGCCGCGGTTTACGGCGTTCCCTATATCGCATTTCTTCCCGTCATTATCATGTGGACCGGCATCGGCATGACCTCACGCGCGCTTATTGTTTTTTGGTCCGCGGTGTTTCCGTTGATCATCAATTCGGTTCAGGGCGCGCGCGCGGTCGACGAGAATTTCTT
>DATIEH010000073.1:0-4260 GCA_035455905.1 Binatia bacterium
TTACAGCCTGGAAAGTTTCCGCAAATTGTATGGCGGGTCCGCCTCGTCTGTGCGCGTCAATCCGAAACCGGAAGCAAAATACGTCTTGATCTACGGCGTTCCTCCGCCGAACCAGTACGCTTTTTTTCGCACCGCGCTGAAGACAGCAGATGCTGAGACGGTGCTGGTGCCCGAGATGCGGCCAGCGCTTTGGGGTGCCCAAGTCGTGGCTCCGGAGCTACAGGCCCGGCGCGTGCCGACGACACTTATTTCGGACAACATCATGGGCACGCTTTTCGGCCGGGGTGAGATCCGCAAACTCTGTCTCTTTTACGACAGTTTGAGCAGCGAAGGACCGATTGGGATCTGCGGGTCTTTGCTTGCGGCTCGGCTCGCGCAACTGCACGGCGTCGAGATCGAGCTTTTCAATGGCGCTCAGGAAAAAATGCCGACAGCGGACCGAGATGTCTCGACATTTCTGGGCAACAATATCTTACCTGCGGAAGTCACAACGCGAAGGGTCGAACCCGAAGTGATTCCCTGGAAATTTCTTAAAGGCTAGTCGATGGTGAACCTCGAAAGCGAGATGATCCGCTGGGGCAAGTTGCTCTTCGAGCGGCGGCTGATCAGCGGCTGGGGTGGTAACTTGAGCTGCCGGCTCGACGACCACAAATTTTTAATCACTGGTCAGCACGCGCCGTTGGGGTTTTTAAGGACGGAGCAGTTGGTGCGTATCGATCAAGACGGCCGACCCGAAGTGGAAGGCCAAAAGCCTTCAAGTGAGACCCCCATGCATCTTGGAATTTACGCCGGAACTGATGCGCAAGTGATTGTTCATACGCATCCGCCTATGGTGCTGGCATTCTCATTGACACACGAGAGCTTCGTGCCGATCAGCTTCGAGGAAAAATACACCATCGGAGAGGTGCCGATCATCTTTCAGGACACGCCCACTGTAACGCAGCCGGAAAAAGTCGTTACCGAGCTCAAATATCACCCGGTGATCATCATCAAAGGGCATGGGACCGTCGCGATCGGCAAAGACTTTGAAGAAGCATTTCTGTTGACGGACTTGCTCGAAGAGGCCGTGCACTGTCAATTTTTCAAAGAGCGGCTGAGCGGCGCCACGGTATCAGGCGGCGCGGCGCCTTCAAAAAGCCAACCCACGCCGATGGTTGCGCGAGGAGAGGGCTTTGCGCTTTTTTCCGAAGAACACATGCAAGCGCTGGTGGATGGCGCAAACGCCGATACGGATTTTAGGTCTCGCGGCGCGGAGACCCGTCTCACGACCTCTCTGACTCTTTTTCTCGAAGATCTCGAACGAGCATGGACGGTGCAATTTCGCGACGGCACCATTACCGCGCTCGAACCGGGAGACAGCGGCAAATTTTTGATTAGCGGCAACGCGGAATGGTGGAATGCTGTGTTTAGCAACCGGATCGATCCATTCTTGGCGACGCAGCAAGGGAAGCTAAAACTCGAGCGCGGTGATCTGGCCGATCTGTCGCGCTGGTACAAACCATTTCAGAGGGCATTTGCGCTATGGCAAACGATCCCGATTCACTAGGCTTTTTTGCGGCGGTCGCCTTGGACAATATGGCGCGCCGGCAACCGCACAAGACCGCAGTCGTTTCTAAGGACGAGGAGATCACGTTCGCGGAGTTGAATCGTCGCGTGCATGCGCTGGCGGCGCATTTGCAAAAAGAAGACGTTCGGCAGGGCGATCGGGTCGGTATATTGCTGCCGAATTCGACCGCAATTCCGTTGAGCTATTTCGCCACGCAGAAGATCGGCGCGGTGACGGTAATTCTCGATGCTCGGCTGAAAGGCAAAGAACTCCAAGCGGTTCTAAAGGACGCCGATCTGAAATTCTTGATTGTCCACGCACAGTTGTTTAGCGAGATCGAAGAAGCGTTCAAAGCGATGGCGGCGATACCGCTGTGGGTCGTCGGTGGTCAAGGCGAACGGAGCTTCGAAGAGCGTTTCTGTGCGCCCGCTGATGCCATTTCGTCACCGCGATTAAATTCCGCTGATGACGCGTTGATTCTCTATACCTCGGGCACTACCGGAGAACCCAAGGGGGTGGTTTTGAGTTATCAAAACCTAGCTCAATATCCTCAGGTGATGCGCAACATGGGCATCACTGACGGATCGACCATTCGTGGCTGCATTCTGCCGATGTCGCACATTGTCGGGCCGGTGGTTTGCAATGAGCTCGCCGAACGAGGCTATACCCTCGTGATTTTCGACCAGATCAATCCGGTTACCTTGCTCGAGGGCATTCAGAAATATTGCGTGACTGTTTTCGAGAGCGTACCGATCGTTTTTCAATTGGTATTGGGGGTAAAAAATCTCTCGAGCTACGATACGAGCAGCGTCAAAGTTGCCGCCATGATGGGCACGAGCATTCCGCTGCCCTTGTTAAACGCATTTCAAACCGCACAACCTCATATAAAGGTGATTCAAGGCTATGGATTGACTGAAACCTCGCCGATGATCACTTTGGTAGAGCCGGATAAAGCGCAGGAAAAACTCGGCAGCATCGGTCGAGCTGTGCCCGGAGTCGAGATCAAGATCGTGGACGAGAACGGGAAAGAGCTCGGGAATGAAGAGCCGGGCGAAATCATTACACGCGGACCCCATGTGATGAAAGGCTACTTTCGCCGGCCTGACGCGACCGCGGCGCGCGTTCGCGAGGGTTGGCTCTATACCGGCGATGTGGGCAAGCGCGACCGGGACGGCTATTTTTACCATCTCGGCCGACGGGACGATATGATTATCACCGGCGGACTGAATGTTTACCCGGCAGAGGTAGAGAATTTGATTTACACCTATCCGGGCGTACAGGAAGCGATCGTTTTTGCGATTCCAGATATCAAGCGCGGCCACGTGATCGGCGCCGCTGTCGTGCCCCGTGGAGGGGCTCATCTGGTTGACAAGGAACTCCTCGCTTTTTTGCGCGCCAATCTGGCGAACTTTAAAGTCCCAGACAGGATCGTGCTCCGCGAATCCCTACCACGCACCTCCTCGGGCAAGACCGTGCGAGATGCCGCGGCGTTACTCACCGATTGAGGGCTGCTTGGTGGCGACTCAAGATGAAGAAGCCGTGGCGATCCAAAATGCTGCCGGGTTGATCATTGCCCGTCACGGAACAGCGAAACTGGATCGAAGTTTTTTTCGAAGGCGATCTGATGCACACCCGGACGGTAAATTTTCCGTCCGGCCGGATGTTCGACATCTATGTCGAAGAGATTCCGCACAAGACGACGGTCTATGAACACCCACGAACGATGATTTTTTTCACTGGACCGTGCGACCTGCAGATTGCGCGCGACGGCGATCGAGTTGTCGTTACTGGCAGCGCGGCGCGACAAAGTCTGGCGTGATCCGGAAATCGGGTCATAGCGGGACTAAATGACTATGTCAGGCGCGATTCATTGAACTAGTCACTAAGGAAAGGATACGAATACAGCTGCAACAACAATTTGGCCTCTTGGGGCCGCTGATCTTACCCTCGGCGCAGACGAAGTCCATGTTTGGCGGATTGACGCTTTTAGCCATGACACCGATCCCGGCTTCTGCGCCGCTCTCTTGTCAAAGGACGAGCAAGCTCGCGCGGGGAAATTCAAATTCGAAACAGATCGCCGCCTGTTCACCGTCGCCCATGCGGCGCTGCGCTCCATCTGCGCCAGTTATTTGCAAACGGTCCCGAGGAGCGTCGAATTTGCCGAAGGCCCGTACGGCAAGCCCAAACTGGCATCGGACTCGCGCAGTGGCCTGCAGTTCAATCTCTCCCATTCAGGAGAATTGGCGCTGATCGCCACAGCTTTGCAACGCGAGATCGGAGTGGATGTCGAGTCCGTCAGAGATTTTGATTTCGATCAAATTGCTGAGCGCTTTTTCACAGCCCGTGAAGTGGCGACTCTGCGCTCTCTTCCCAAGCCTCAACAGCGTTCAGCTTTTTACAAATGCTGGACGAGCAAGGAAGCTTTTTTAAAGGCGAAAGGCACCGGCTTGTCCGGGGAACTGGACGAGGTTGAGATTACCTCGACCGACGGTGATGATATTCGGATCAGCTCGTTTGTGCCGGGCTGGTCACTGGCGGAATTGCCTGCCGGCGAGGGCTATGTCGCGGCGCTCGTCAGTCAGGGAGCACCGGTCAGAGTACAGCTTTACCGATGGACTTCGGCCTCTATGGTGTCTCAATGAATGTGGCGAACGCGGGCACGAATTCGTAAGCCGGCCGGCCTTTCTCACCGCCTCGGTTTTTGACCACGTGCA
>DATIEH010000074.1:0-20494 GCA_035455905.1 Binatia bacterium
AAGACCCTTCTACAACAGCATCTCGAACAATTCGCTGAAGCGACGGCAGCGAAATCTCCTGAGATCCTTCAGCGTCTCGACGTGATTCAGTCCTTGACCGTAAGAAAATCTCTGGAGGAAGTGGACGCCGCGCTCCGCGCCTGGAACGGCAATGACACATGGATGCACAACGCGATTCAGAATTATCTCAGCGGCTCACCCACCTCTGCCAAAGTGATCTTCCAGCAACTCAGCCGTGGAAAACTGCTTTCTCTTAAAGATATTTTTCTGCGGGAATGGGACATGTCGCTCAATTTTTGTGTCCGTTCCGATTTTCTCGAAGGCGTTCGTGCTCGTCTGATTGATAAAGACCAAACGCCGCGTTGGAATCCGGCGACCCTCGACGCCGTATCCGATGAAGAGGTCGAGCGCTTTTTCTCCTCGCAACATCGCCAACCCAATCTTCTGGCCGCTCGGATAAAAAAAATCGTCGACCGTCCAGGCTGACAAAAATCCGCCGGTCGCGAATCAAGCCGGTCCCGGCTCGAGGCGTTTCGCCCCTTGACAGGAGCGCACGATTCGCGCGAAGAACTCTAAATATGTCGCGTGATCTTCCTTTAGACATCGAATTTCCGGTAATGCGCTATGACATTACACTGCCGTTGCTCGAAGGACGCGTGCCGATCGACGGCGTGAAACTAAGACCGATCAAATCGTCATCGATGGTCAACAAGGAAGAACCGAAGTTGAGGGACGGCGACTTCGGTCTTATGGATCTGAATATCGGCTACTTCTTGCCGGCCATCGAAGCGGACTGGCAAATTATTGGCCTGCCGATTTTCTCCAAGCGCAAGCCCGTTTACCAGCTGATCTTCTGCCACGTCGATTCTGAAATACGCGCCCCCAAAGATCTCGCAGGCAAGCGCATCGGCTCGCGGACTTATCGCACTGCGCTTACCGTATGGGCGCGCGGTTTATTGCAGGAGCGTTACGGCGTCGACTTTGCGGCGGTGCACTGGATATTGCAGGCAAAGGAAGTGTTCCCGATTCATGATTCAAAGGTGCACATCGAGTATGTCGATGAATCCAAAAATATGTCGCAACGATTGATCGCCGGCGAACTGGACGCCATGATCACCGATATCTCCGACACAAAGATGTTCGCGAGCCTCGAAAACAATCCCCGGATCACGCGCTTGTTTCCCAATTACACCGAAGAAGATCAAAGGCTCTATCGCGAAACCGGAATTTATACGCCCGTGCATATGATCGCGATGAGCCGGGAACTGGATCGCAATCGCCCTGAGCTCGCCGGTAAGCTCTACGCCGCTTTCGAACAGGCAAAGCAACTCGCTTATGACGATATCCTCAGCGATCGCGGCGGCTTCTCCGTCGTTTACCTGCGAGAACGCATGAAAGAGCAAATCGCCTCATGGGGCGATCCATGGAAATATGGTATCAAAGCCAACAAGCCGACCATCGACGCGTTTATCCGATACAACGTCGATCAAGGCATGATCAGGAGGGCGCCGTCCTACGGCCAGATTTTCGCCGCGGGCACGCTCGATACCTGACCGATCGAGAATTTGAACGCTTGAACACTTTGAACCTTTCAGCAATTCAATAAGGAGTGTAGATGCTCTCAAGAGAAGACAATGAGTTGATCACCCGGACCAGCTCGGGAACTCCGATGGGTAATCTCATGCGGCGCTACTGGATTCCAGCGCTGCTGTCGGAAGAAATTCCCGTCCCGGATTGTCCCCCGGTACGGGTCAAAATCCTCAGCGAAGAATTAGTTGCCTTCAGGGATACCCAAGGTCGAATCGGATTGATCGGCGAGCACTGCGCGCACCGCGGCACGTCGCTTTTCTTCGGCCGCAACGAGGCATGCGGGCTGCGCTGCATCTATCATGGCTGGAAGTACGATGTCGAAGGAAATGTCCTTGAGACGCCAGCCGAGCCCGCGGGCAGCGATTTTCGGCATAAACTCCGGCACACCGCTTATCCAACTCGCGAGGCAAACGGCGTCATTTATGCTTATCTCGGCCCGCCCGAAAAGATGCCGTTACTGCCCAATTACGAGTGGACACAGGTGCCGCTCGAATATACGTACGTGACCAAATGCCTGCTCGAATGCAACTATCTTCAAGGGCTCGAAGGCGAATGCGACTCCTCGCATCTCTCCTTTTTACATCGCGCATTCACCAACGAGCGCAATCAGCCGCTTTATAAGAGCGACACGGCGCCATTTTACGAGACCGAAGAAACGGACTTCGGCGTCCGGTTGATCGCGACACGGAAAAGCAATGACCAACAGTACGTCCGGTTTTCCGCCTTCGTGATGCCGGTTTACGGCTGCGTTCCGGCCGGGCGGCCGACCAACGAGCTTGAAGGTTACGAAATTCATACGTATGTACCCGCCGACGATCGCCACTGCTGGCGTTATGATATTGGATTTCGCCGGGACCGCGCGGTGCGCGAAGAGGAAGTACACCGGCGCAAACAGATCAAGTCCGACTACACCCGAATTCGCAACGCCGCCAACGACTATCTCCAGGACAGGGTAATGCAGAAGAGCGTCAATTTCACCGGCATCGAAGACTTCCTGAATCACGACGCTTGCGCCACGGAAAGCATGGGACCGATTTTTGACCGCAGCCAGGAACACCTCGGTGTCAGCGACAAAGCGGTGATCGCCATACGGCGTTTTTTATTAAACAGCGTCAAGGAGCTACAAAACGGCAAAGAACCACCGCATCTGGTACAAGACGCCAAGCGCAACTGGTTTCCGCATGTGGATTGCTTTGCCTGTTTATTGCCGCCCGATGTGTCCTGGCGCCAGCAATTCGAATACCTCACGCTTTCTGCGCAAAAAGAGAACCCCATGTCGTACACCCTGAGGCGCAAAGTGGCTTCATAGATGAGTTTTCAACCGGAAAGATTGCGAACAAACTCTATGGATATGGGTAAAAATCCGAATGGCCGCGCGCTGCGCAAAAATATCAAAACCATCGAGGATGAATTGAGAATCGCCGCAAAGATTCTGGATTGGGAAATCGGCGATCTCTGGGGTCACGTGGGGGCGCGCCTCCCCGGCGATCGAGGTATCGCGGTCAAAATGTTCCGCCGCCCCGAGCAGGGCAACAAAGACTGGCTTGTGCATTTTGATTTTTCCTTGAAGAAGCTTTCCGGTGTCGGCACCATTCCACGCGAAGCGGTAATCTATACGGAAATTTTCAAAGCCCGGCCCGATGTCAATGCGGCGGTTCATTGCCATGCGGCGATGTGCGTCGCGCTGAGCCTGGCGGACAAGCCCATCAACTGGATCCACATGCAATCATCACGGTTCAGTGGCGGGACGCCGATCTTTCCGAGACC
Source organism: Binatia bacterium (assembly GCA_035455905.1). GTDB lineage: Bacteria > Desulfobacterota > Binatia > UBA9968 > UBA9968 > DP-20. The sequence goes on from DATIEH010000074.1 coordinate 3,358, forward strand.
GATTTACATTCTGGACAAGGAAGAAGGGGCCGCCCTTGCCAAGAGTTTGGGTGACGCCGCCGCGGTCATGATCAAAGGACATGGCATCGTCACCGTGGGAGAAAGCATCGATGAAGCTTGCATCAACGCGCTTTACATGGAGCGGACCGCAAAAATCTTGGCCATCGCCGGTTTGCATGGCTATCAGGGCCCGACACCCGACGCGATCGAAACACTGACCGCGAGCCGAAAAAAGCTGTTTCGCCGGCCGCGCGACGAAATGTTTCATTCCGCCGATTGGAACTACTATGCCGACAAAGTCAAAAGGGGCGAGCGCTGGACGAGAGGATGGACGTGATTTAGCCTGTAGTCTCGAGTCTCCAGTTATTCAGCAGCAAACAACTACAAACTAAAATTGAGAAAGTTCGCGTGGGTAAAATTGAGACCGACTAGGCACGAGAAACTCTGGCCCGGCGAACAAGTTCAAGCAGGAGTGCAAATGAAATGGCTGTGTACCGTCGTTTTTATGTTGCTGTTTCCTATCAATTTACTCGCTCAGGAAAGCTATCTCGTCGCCTATGCCGGGTTTGCCGGGTTTCAAGCACCAGTCTGGGCGCCTAAGGATCTCGGCCTGTTTCAAAAATACGGATTTAATGCGGATGTCGTGCTCGTACCGGGATCGGTGCGCCAAGTCCAAGCCGTGCTCGGCGGCAGTATTCACCTGGCGCAGATCGACGCCGCTACGGGAATCAATGCGATTAATCAAGGCGCTGATCTTGTCATGATTTCGGGAACGCTCAACAGCTTTCCCTATAGCTTTGTCACCCAAAAAGAGATTCGTAGGCCGGAGGACCTAGTCGGGAAAAAAATCGGCATCCTCGCCGTCGGCGGCGCCACAGAGACAGCGACCTTTCTGGCCCTAAAGGCGTGGAACATAGCACGGCAGTCGGTCACGATTTTTCCCGCCGGCGATTCCGCGGCGCGCATCTCGGCGCTTTCCACCAAAGCCATCGATGCCACCATGCTGTCTTATCCCGACATCAATGAGGCGCTCCGTATCGGCATGCACGAACTGGTGAAAATGCCTGACCTTAAAGGAACATCCTTTCCTATGAACGTTATGGTAGCGCGCCGCTCGTTTCTCGAGAAGAATCGTGCCGCCATCAAACGGTTTCAGCAGGCCTATGCGGAAGGCACCTACCAGTTCATGACCAGCAGGGAAAAGGGATTGGCTGTTCTCGCGAAGCGATTAAGATTCAAAGATCCCAAAGGACTTGAAGAAACCTATGATTACTTTGCCAAGAGCTTTGCGATGCCGACGCGAATTTCACAGGATGGCTTACGCAATACTTTGGAAATTGTGGCGCAGCGAAATGCGGCCGTCAAAGTGGATATGAACATGGCCAAATATCTCGACGAAAGCATTCTCGATGAATTGGACCGCGAAGGATTTTTCAAACGGCTGCTCGGAAAAAACTAAGCACGAATGCACGATGAGCACTCGAGGTTTTCGTCCGGTTCGTCCAACCGCCTCAATGGGCTGTTCAAGAAGCGTGAGGGTTTGGCGACAATTATCTCACTCGCTCATTCCTCCTCCCACGTTTCTTTATCAACACCCGAAATCGTGCCCTCGTTTCTGCTAGTCCGCCTTGACTCCCAAGCGAGGCGTACACTATAAGTCGAAAAAATAGCCGCTCTTCGGCGATAGCGTCAGGGAAAGGATTGAGCTCAATGCGCAAGATGTCGACTCTGTTGTTGCCTTTGCTGCTGCTCTTCAGTGCGCGGTCAGCGTTCGCCCAATCAGCGCAGACTGTCGCCGCCGCCAAGAAAGAGGGCGGCAAGGTCAACCTTTATACTTCGATGGAAACATTCACAGCCGATGCATTGAAAAAAGCCTTTGAGGCCAAAACTGGATTGCAAATGGAATATTGGCGCGGCGGGTCGACGGAAATTCTCGACCGGGTTTTGAGTGAGCACCGCGTCGGCAAACCGCAATTCGATGTCGTCGCGACCACTGGCGATCATATGCGGCTGATGGCCAAGGGAGGTGCTTTCGGCAAGTATCAATCACCATCGTTCAAAGGCTTCGCCAAAGACGCTATCGATCCGGAGTTAGGAGCTCGTTACCGCAACGTCCTTTACGGCGTGATTTACGATAAGAACCAGATCAAGCCTTCCGAGGCTCCCAAGACACTCGAGGATGTAGCCAAGCCCGAATACAAAGGCAAACTGGTGATGCCGCATCCCACGGGCCATACTTTGACCACCCAGTGGCTCGCCAGCTTGGACAAGATCATGCCTAAGCCGCGTGCAGAAAAATTTATCCGTGATCTAGCCGCCGCCAAACCGATTTTCGCCGAATCGATCGTTCCGGCTGCGGACCGCGTCGGCACCGGCGAAACCCCCATCGGCATCACGTTCGTGCGCTTCGTCTTGACCTACAACAAACAAGGCGCCAACCTCGATTATGTGCGCGATTACACGATGCTCGGCGACGGCCAGTTCATCACCATCGGCGCCAAGCCAGCCCACCCTAACGCCGGCCAGGCCTTTATCGATTTTTTTCTTGACGAAGAAAGCATGAAGATTCAGGCCGACACCGGAGAATTCGTCAACCGCAAAGGCGTCTACCCACCCCTCGCCGATGCCGATAAGATCAAGTTCGTGCAGATGTATAGTTTCAGCAAGGAAGATTTCGAAGCGAAAAAGAAGGAATATCAGAAAATCTTTTTTCAGTAGCCTTTATGGATTTGTCATCCTGAACGAAAGTGAAGGATCTAGCGAGATTCTTAGGCTCCTCCTCGGATGACAGCGACAAGCGATCAGGAGTAATAAGCATGGCACAATTTGTTATCGACGCAGACGGTCACATCATGGAAGATCACAAAGACATCTTTGCGCATATCAAAGGCAATTTCAGTGAAATGAATTGGCATTCCACCTGGCCGATGTTCGACGCCGATGGTTGGCAGCGCGGACTTGCGCGCAAAGGCAAACGCGAAGATCCCAATGCCGAAGCATGGGTGCGTTTTCAGGACGAACACGGCATCGACTGCGCGGTCCTCTATCCGACCTCGGCGCTGGCGATCGGGATGATTCAGCTACCCGCCTGGGCCTCGGCAATTGCACAGGGCTATAACGACTGGCTTTATGATCGCTTCATCAGCCAATCACCCCGCTTGAAAGGTGTCGCATTGCTGGCGCCTCAGGATCCGAAAGCTGCCGCTGCAGAATTGCGCCGCTGTGTCAAAGATCTCGGCTTTTGCGCGGGACTTCTTCCTTCCGTAACCAACAATCGAACGCCGCTTTACGGCTCGTCGATTTTTCATGAAATCTATGACGAAGCTCAACGGCTGGACGTGCCGCTCACGATTCATGGCGGCGTGAGCCAGAATCTCGGCCTTGACCGCCTTTGCAGTTTTTTGGAAGCCCACATGCTCGAGCATCCGGTTGGTCTATTTTTGCAAATTACCAACATGATGTTTCAAGGCGTTTTTCAGGAATTTCCCAAACTCCGGGTCGCCTATCTTGAAGCCGGCGCCGGCTGGGTGCCATTCATGATGGATCGCATGGAAGAAGACTATGAGAAATTCGCCACACGTCTGGCGCCCCACCTAAAGGCACCACCGAGCAAATTTTTCAAATCGGGAAATATTTTTGTCACCATGGAAGTCGAAGAGCGCACCGCGCCGTACCTTCCCGAGTTGATCCGCGATGATGTGATTATGTGGGCTTCCGATTTTCCGCACGAGCGCGAACGGGATCAATTCGGCGGCGATCTGCCGCACCTCTATGCCCGTAAAGACGTATCCGAAGAATTCAAAAGAAAAATGCTCTACGATAACCCGGTGAGATTCTATCGCTTCAGCGAAGGCGATATCGCCGCAGCCCGAAAAGCGCGAGCGAACTAACAAACAGCACAAACTTCTGTGCACGGCACGACATGCCGTCCTTCAGTTTCGTGCAATCGTATCAATGTGGTCAGCTTAACGTAAAGCTAAGTCGAGTGCGTGAGTCGTCAGAGAGGTCTCCCCTTTGAGCGGTCGAACTTTTGCGAATCAGTACGGCGAGCCATCCTTGCGCACGAATTTCCATTTCCCGTCAACCATGAGCGCTTTCAGGTCATCATCGGGATAGCTGCCTTCATCGCCCGGCGTTCTGTCTCCGACTTCCAGATAGATAACCTCTTCTTCGGTCTCGTTGATCAATCGGTGACCGTTGCCAGTGCCGGCTTTGAAGCCAGCGCACATGCCTGGGGAGAGTCTGGTTCGACCCTCGTCGGTGTGCAAGGTTGGATGTCCCTGCAAAATGTAGATGAACTCGTCTTGCTTGGTGTGAGCATGGCGCAACGCCGATACCGCCTTGGGAGCCAGCCGCGTAAGATTCACCCCGAAATTGCTCAGACCAAATAAGTCACCCAGCGGCTGCTTTCGCCTGCCCACCATTTGGGATGCAAACGGCTCGGGGTAACTCGACGCCTTGGTTCTTTCGGGTGCTTTCTCTGCGGCCAGAGCAACAGGTTTTGGCGAATTGGCCATGGCGTTTGACTGAGGCTTTCTCAGCTCCTCAAAAAATCGTTCGTCAGGCTGGCCGCATATCTCAACAAACCGAAGTCCCGCTAGCGCCCCATCAACTTCTGCACGAAACCTTCGTCTTCCAGCTTCTTCAAATATCGATCGCTGATATAGTTCCGCGCGTCGACCTTGCCGAGCTTGGGATCGGCTTCGACGAGGGGATCGACGACGGCCTGCATCGCTTTCAGCGACGGATACGGAACGTCGGGGATTTTATTTTTGTTGTAGTCGTAGGCTTCCTTGAGCAACTCTTGATCGTTGACCCGACTGAATTGCGCGAGTGCTTTTAGCGTGTACTCCGGCTCGGTTTTGAAGATCTTGATGGCTTCGAGGTAGGCGCGCAGAAAATTGAGAATTCTAGCTTCATTTTTCTGCAAAACTTTCGCGCTGCCGCACATCCCCGTGTTGAAGTAAGGAATTCCTAAGGCACCGGCATCGGCAAGAATATTGAAGTTAAACTTCTTCGCGACACTACCGAACGGCGCATTGAACACCGACCCGTCGATGCTGCCGGATTTGAGCGCCGTCAGACGCTCCGCTTCGTTGCCGATCTGGAGAATCGTCACTTCTTTCGGATCGATGCCCAGCCGTTTCAGAAGCGTACGTGTCCCAAAATCGGCCGACGATGCGAAGCGACTGATACCGAGTCGTTTTCCCTTGAGTTCGGCCGGGCTCTTTATATCTTTTCGCGTCGCCAACTGATATCCCATACGATCATCGGTCATCGCGATGTAAACGATATCGGCACCGCGCAAATTGGCCGCCACCCCCGGGGCGCCGGTGAGCTGTCCCAGATCGACATCACCGGAAACCATCGCCTGCACCACTGTGCTACCGCCGGGTATGTAAACCACCACCGAAGAGAGCCCGTATTTAGCGAACAGCCCGCGTTTTTCGGCGAGTGAAACCAAAAGCGCATGCGGATTGATCGAGCTATAGGCGATGCGGATCGTGTCGACCGCAGATGATATGCAAGCCCATCCGAGAAAAATCGTCGTAAACATCACTTTTGCAAAAACCATTCGTTTCATCGTGTTCCCTTCTCTGAACACTGCCAAACACTTCGCGGTGTCAGCCTCAGGAGATAGTCGGAGGAACTCGTCTCAATTACCGGGAAACCGGATATTACGCTATTTTCAGCATGACATTGTGGCGTTTCCGGGGTACGCGTTGGATCAGTCTACAACGCAAACAGCTCCTTGGCATTTTTGTACAGTATCTTTTCTTTCGTCTCGTTCGATAACTGTTTGTGGTTTTGCAAATCGTGAAGATTGTGCGGAAACTCGTTGTCCCAGTGCGGAATATCGGAAGCGTAGAGAAAGTGATCGGCGCCGACATAATCGATCGTGGCGGCAAGCTGCGATTCCCCGGGCTCGACGCTGAAATACATTTTCGAGTCGCGCACAACCTCGCTCGGTTTTTTCTTGAGCAGCGGCATTTCGAATTCGGCGCGTTTTTCCCAGTGCTCGTCCAGACGATCGAGATAGTAGGGTAACCAGGTCGCGCCAATTTCCAGGAACGCGAGCTTTAATTTCGGAAACCGGACTGGCAATCCCTGGCACACGATGCTGGTGAATTGCAGAAGAATGCCCACGGGAAATGCATAGGAGTGCACTTCGGCAAAGGTCGCGAGCCCAGTAGTGCCGAGCTCCCGTGATGTATTACGTGTGCCGTGAATCCCGAGCACCACACCCAACCGCTCGGCTTCTTCGTAAATGGGATCATAGAAAGAATCGCCAAGGGCGAGCGGCAGACCGGTCGGCAAAATTTCGAATCCCTTCAAGCCCAGTTCCGTTGCGGCTCGGCGCAATTCTTCAGCCGCAGCTTTAGGCGAGCGCATCGGCAGACAACCGACGCACGAGAGTCGATCCGAGCGCGCATTGTACTCTTTGGCGAATTGCGTGTTGCTGGCGCGCGCGACCGCGATTTGAAACGGCAGTTCCTGATTTTTGGCGATATTGCCGGATCCCGTCGGAAAGCAGATCGCCTTCTCGATCCCATATTCGTCCATGATTTTGTGCCAGCGGTCGACTTGTTCGGCTGCGCTCAAGCCCTTCCACTCGCGCGCCATTTCAAAGGAATCCATCATGTCGTTATCCCAGGGCTGATCGCCGGGCCACAACCCCGTCGGCCGTTTAACGAACGGTTCTGCCAGGTATTTGCGAATATCCGATTGCCGTTCGAGGACATGCCCGTCGGTATCGATCACGGGAAAGCTCGCCATAGCGCCTCCTTGCTAACTGGGATTCCGCTTTTCTTGTAAACCCGACGCAAGACGCGAGTCAAACAGTCCTTACCACTCCAACACTTCGCTAGTTGATTCCGCGTATGCCGCCAACGCAGCACGCCAGTCGCGCATCGGTGCTAACCCAAGTTCTTCGGACAGCAAACAGCGGAGTGGCGTCCAGCGCGGCCGTTTCGCCACTCGCTTCATGTCTCGTTCATGGATGATTTCAATCAACGAGTCGAGTTCACCATGATCCAGTCCGGCCAGCCGTCCAGATTCGAGGGCAAATTCGTAGTAACTACAGATCCCGGTGTTCACGATGTGATAGGTGCCGTGAAGCCCAGTTCGCCGAATCATCATCACCCGGTCGATCAAATCCTCGATGTAGGTGGTGCTCGACCAGATATCATCGATGGCGCGTACTCGTTTACCCACTTTGAGGTCGCGGTGCACGGTACACAAGAAGCTGTTTTTGCCGGCGCCATAGACCCAAGCCGTTCGGATGATGTAGCTGCGGCCGCAGGCCTCACGCACTGCCTCTTCGCCGTTCAGTTTGGTCTTGCCGTAGACGTTGATCGGCGATGGCTTATCCCTGATCGTGTACGGCGCGCGATTGAGGGGTTCGCCTGCGAATGCATATTGCGTGCTGAAATGAACGATTTCCGCGCCACCCCTATTTGCCGCTTCCGCCAAAAACCGCGGACCTTCGATGTTCACCGCCGCGGCTTTTTGCGGATCGAGCTCCGAATCGTCGACTTGGAGCACGGCGCAATTGATAATCAGATCAGGTTTGGTATTCGCAACGCAGCGCTCGACTGCCGAGAGATCGGTAATATCGAGGTCGTCGTGCGTCAGGGACAGGACTTCATGTTCTCGCCGTAGTCGGCGAGTTAGATGACTGCCCACGAGTCCCGCAGCGCCTGTGATGAGAACTCTCACACGCGCTGAGTCTAAAGTGAGCGATAACGGCAATCAAGCCATTCGTGCTGACACCATTTCGAGCCCTTCGAGTTCGCTCAAGGTAAACTCCGACGAGAAATCTTTCTTAGCTTCGTCAGGGCTTCGGAAGGATGAAAATCAAAGAAAGATTTCTCCTTCCAGTCGAGATGACAGATGTGGAGCGCTTGCGCCCTCTTCGTGCCATTTTGATTCCCTAGTTGTTTGCGGATTTACGCAGGTGCGACGTTCTCGTGAGCTACGATGGCAGTGAGAAGCGCTGAAAGAAATTCCACATCTCCTGATTGGCGTCGATAATTTCCGTCGAGGGGCCGAGAATTCGCTCCAACACTTTTGGCTTGCCGCCGGGCCAAACGTGACCGGCGCCGCTAAGCTTCCAGAGCACGACTTCCGAACCTTCTCGGCAGCCGCGGTAAACGTAACGGGTTGCGCTCTGGCGCGGTTCCTTGCTTTCGAGCTGTCGATCGATCGCCGGCTCGGCCGAACAACCGTTGTGCTTCACCCAACGCGAGATCATCTGATCGATATTGGGATGAAACACGCTGCTGTTTGTAAAAGGAAATGGCGGACCCAGACCTCCACCGTAAAGAGCGCGTGGATCGTCGAGACTATGAATATGCATCACGGGAATCGCGCGTTGAGATTTTATCACCGGCAGAACCATACCCCCGGCGATCGGCGCTATTGCGGCGATCAAATCGCCGGCTTCCGCCGCGAGGCGATGTGCCATCATCGCGCCATTGGAGAGCCCGGTGGCATAAATTCGACTACGATCGATGGGCATCACCTCGGCAATTTCGTCGATGAGAACCCGGACGAATCCAATGTCGTCAATTTGATGAATAGCGGCGTAGCCGCAGCAACTTCCCGCATTCCATGTCAGCAATCTTTTGCTGAACCGTCCGGTGCCGTTGGGATACACGGCAAGAAACATCTGGCGATCAGCAAACCGATCCATCAACGAATACTCCTGCTCGTTCGAACCGTGGCCGCCCCCGCCATGAAAATTGATAATGACAGGAATGTCGCGCCGTTCCGTCGCCCGCACGGGAACATGGACAATGGCGGCCCGTTCACGATCGGCATGTCGCACGGTTATGATGTGATCGCCTGCCGACAGAAATCCGGCATGCGCTGAGCGATCGCCCAAAGCGAGCACCCCCAACAACCCCATCACGAGATTGAAGCCATGAACGATGATTCTGAGTAGCTTGAATTGGCAGCGCTGCATTGGCTCAGATGCCTTTTTAATTTGGATAACCAAAAAAATGGGGGGCAATGCCCCCCATTTTTGCACCTGATGCAAGACTGGAACTAGTACTCGGGCCGGCGTCGCAGATCGTCGATCTCACGCCGCTGCCGTTGGAGCTCCTGCTGGTTCGCATTGATCTGCTGATCCTGGTCATACGCTGCATTTTCCCTGCCCTGTAGCTGATCGCCAACCAGAGCTCCGGCCCCAAGTCCAAAGGCAGTGCCAATCGCAGCGCCCGCTGCAGGATGGTGGACGGCCGAACCGATAATCCCGCCCATGGCAGCGCCGCCCAGTGCGCCGATTCCCGCGCCTTTTTCGCGTGTTGTCAGTCCGCCGCCGGCGCATCCCGCCAGCAACGTGACGCCTAGTGCCAGACTTGCAATAAAGGGAGATTTTACGATTAAAGCGGCTTTTCGAGAATTCATGTTTTTGCGCCTCCTGGTGCTTAGACGAACCCGTCCGAGATTTGTTTACTGACCAGGTGAAGCAGGGCGCCGTCAGCGGAGCCGTTCGATGGTGGCGATGCGGTCGTCAATGCCCGGATGTGTCGAAAGGAAGCCCCCGCCGCCACTGCCGGCAACACTCCGGACCCAGATGAGCGAATCGAGCATAGTCTCTTTGGAGTACCCCGCACGGCGCAAAATGTCCACGCCGTGGCGATCGGCAGCATATTCTTCGCTTCGACCGTAGCCCCGCGCCACAAGCTCCCCGGCAACGGGCGCCAACACACCGGCCGCCGGAAACAATTGTTGCAGCACTGCTGCACCAATGTTTAGCCCCGCGCCAAGTACTTGAGCTTTCGCCACATGACCGAGGTCTTGGTGGGCGATCTCGTGTGCCAACACACCGCGCAGCTGATCGTCATTGGCTCGCCGCAATAAGCCCATGGTGACGTAAAATTCGCAATTCCCAGCATTCGCTGCGTTAATTTCGTTCTGGTTTATGATCCCTATGCGAACCTGATCTGGACGACAGGGATGATCCATAGCTTGCAGCAGCGGCGGCATGATTCGACGGAGCCGATCCGCATCGCGCGGGTCGATTCGAGCTGAGGAAGACGTTGGGGGCGAAGACGAATAGTCGTCCCTAGGTGCGCGCCGGCTGGGTTGCTCCGTGGCAACTACACAGGAGGACAAGGTGGCAGCAGAAACCAACAAAACCATGAAGATTTTTTGCTGTCCCAGCTTTGGGACTCCGGGCACGACCCGGAGCGCCAATTCGGAGAAAAGACCTTGCAGCGGTTTCGTCCGTCCCATCAGATAAATGGAACAACGTCGCGACGGCCGGGTCAAGAGGCAGGGCGGTTGCGCTCGACTGCGGTTGATTTGGTTGCTCGCTTGCTTTGCACCAACTCCAAATAAACGCTGCCAAAAACGATCTTACTGCTAAGTTTCACCGGCAAGCGCCGCTCGTCCGCAGAGATCCAAATCGTTGCCTCGTTGAAGCGCTCGGCATAACCGTTTTTCGTGAGGTTCTGAAGGCGCGGGATAATGCGGTAGGCTTCAACTTTTCTTCCGGATGCGAGCTCTATCGGCTCCGTTGTTTCAACCCACAGTTCCAGCAAATAACGATAGCGGCCGCCGAAGATTTTAAAATAAAGCCGGTCACCGACTTTGAATTCGACGCTACGGGCGAGGTAAACAGCAGTGATCGGGTCGAGGGTATTTTCCGACTCAAATTCGTAGACCTGCGGCTGTTGCCCGACTTGCTGCCGGCTCACTGCCCATCGTTTAGTGGCGGGATCGAGGCGGGCCTCGGTGTCGATCACTTTGGCGTTTTCCCGCTGGCTGAACGTGAAACGCGCAGGCGACAACGCCTTGGCGTCAAATGTCGAGGTGATGGTGTCGCGCATCTTCCAGATAAGATCGAGAATTCTCGAGCTCTTGGCCTGAACTTGCACATGGTAGACTTTTTTTCCATCGATCACGCTGGAGATCATCGAGATTTCTGCAGTTGCAACCGAAAATACCCCGTTCCATGAGGCCGAGTAGAGTTCCTTTTCGCCGGCTTCGAATGGATAATGCTTCGGATGATAGACCGGCACTGCCTCGGGTTTCATGAGGGTTTCACCAGTCCCAAAAGCGCCGGTTTGAGAGAAACAAAGAATAGCAAACGTTGCGACGATCAGCTTGGACGCGCGCATAACGACATATTTGACGAACAAAACCTGAAATAGTTTATCAGAAAAAATAACACAAATTCACGCTAAATAAATCCGGCCAGCCATCTATCGGCGGGTATGTTCGTTGAGCAACTGAAAAAGAGTCTGTTTTCGCTGAAAAAAAATTGCAGAGAGCGACCGATTTGGGTAGTATCCAGCGACGACGATATGAGGGAGTGCTCATGCTAAAACGAATTCGCCTGCGGCTATTTGCGAATATTTTTTCCCTTCTGCTTCTTATCGGATTTTGGGTGTTGCCGTCGGCGGCGCAAGATTCCGGTCTGCTCGGTCCTCAAACGTCAACGCTGCCGACATTGCAGGCGGCAAAGAGCTGCATGAGCGGCAGCGCCGCTGCCGAATGTCTCGATCAACTTATCCGTGAAGCGCTGAAGACTCACTCGGTCAAGGAAGTCCTGCAATTGGTCGAGCGATATGAGGCGGAAGATCCGGAATTTCGACGCGACTGTCACCCGGTGGTGCATGCCATAGGCCGGGAAACGTTTCGCCTGAAGGGTAATATTCACGAAGCCTTTGCCGCTTGCGATCAGACCTGCCATTCCGGCTGTTACCATGGTTCGGTGGAAAGATTTCTTCGCGGCGACAGTATTTACGCAGCGGTCGATCGCCATCCGAGCATTGCGGAGCTTAAACAGAAGGCGGCAAGCGCGTGCGATCCGAATATCGCGCTGAGATTTCGCTTTCAGTGCCTGCACGGGCTCGGCCATGCTCTCATGTTTTTTTCCCGTTATAACTTGAACCAATCACTGGAAATCTGTGATGCCCTTTCCGACGACTGGAACCGCAACTCCTGCTACGGCGGCGTGTTCATGGAGAACGTTTCGAGCGCGACGCCCGAAAGCCGAGACTTTAGCCCGACGGATTACCACTACCCATGTAGCAAGATCGCCGCCCGATACAAGGGAGAATGTTACGCTATGCAAACCTCCCGCATGGCCGAAATGGGATTGACAACCGAACAAATACTGAAGGAATGTGATCGGGCGAGCGAGTTTCGTATACCTTGCCTGCTCTCCGCCGGCCGGGATTTATCCAACGATGTGCGCTTTGGCGATGGCCGCGCCGCCGCACAGAAATGCGAGCTCGTCGATGGAACCGGTCGAGCGGCCTGCATGCGCGGCGTGGTTTACGCTTTGATTGACAATACTTGGGACGGTCGCTATGCGCTGCCTTTTTGTACCGCGTTCAACCAGCAGGATGACCGGAATGGCTGCTTTACAACCAGCGCGGAATACCTAAAGAGCACGTTTGAAAAGTCGTCCACGGACGTGCGCAACGAATGCACCAAACACTTGAAGCAACCAGCACCGTGCGTCGAAGTCGCGGCGAGATGAGCATGAACTAGGCGAATCGAACGGTCGGCAAGCGAATTAATCTGCCGTAGCATGTCTGCAGATCCCCCCCCCTTGTTGCTACTCGTCGACGACGAAGTCGGCGTGCGCGAATCATTGAAAATGGTGTTCAGCAAAAGCTATCGATTGCTGGAGGCAGATAACGTCGACGGCGCTCTCGCGCAGGTCCGGAACGCTCGCCCCGACCTGGTGCTGTTGGATGTGCTGATGCCAAAAACCGACGGCATCGAGGTATTGCGGCGCATCAAAGAGATTCATCCCGATTGTGCCGTTATCATATTGACGGGGGTCAACTCTCAGCAACTTGCAACCAAAGCAAGTGACTTCGGGGCTTTCGATTTTATCGGCAAACCGTTTGACGTCATTGAGCTTCGCCAAAAGGTCGCCCGCGCAATCGAGCATGTGAAATCGCAGATGCCCCCGGGATAACATTGGGAACCGCTTCTATGCGTCAATACAAGTTGAGACGCTCCGGGTATCCCAAGCTCGCCATATTGACGCTCATCGCGCTGCTCATTGCCAGTTGCGCCCGGTTAAAGCAATTCGCATATGAAGGTTTCGATCGCGATTCCTGGCAGCAGCCGGACAAAGTAATCGCCACGCTCAATCTTCATCCGGGAGAAGTCGTCGCGGATCTCGGTTCGGGCGGTGGTTATTTCACCTTCAAGCTGGCGAGCGCGGTTGCGCCCTCCGGAAAGGTCTACGCTGTCGACGTTGACAAAGATATGATCGAGCTCGTCGCTAAGCGGCTTAAGGAAGAATCCGGGAACAACGTCGAAACAATCCTAGCAACCGCAACGGATCCACTGCTGCCCCAAACGGGAGTCGATCTCATTTTCACCGTCAATACCTACCATCACATTGCCGATCGACTCGCCTATTTTGCGAATGCGCGCAAATATCTGCGTCCGGGCGGCAGAATTGCGATCATCGATCTCGACCGCCGCGCATGGTTGGAAGGTCTTCTGGGCCACTATACACCGAGCGAAACGATTAAGCGGGAGATGGAGCAAGCCGGCTACGCCTTGCAGCAGCAATTGGATTTCCTGGATCGGCAATCGTTTCTGATCTTCTCTTTAAAAAACTAGTCTATAGCTTGGCGAAATTCAGAGTCTATTGAGCTTTGGCGGGTGCGCTGCGCAGCCAACCTAGCCACGCAGCGCAGTGGAAGCGGTAAAAACTGCTTGCCTAATTGTTCGGGGCAATTTCGCTGATTTTAGGTTGGCCGTCTTTCTCACTGAAGATCAGCATTACGTTAGCGCCTTCCTTGGCGTTCTCGATACCTTTGGTTTCCTTCGTCGTCAAAAAGGTCTCCTCGCCTCGTTCAGTCCGGAGGACAACGCGGTTTTCGACTTTGTCGACCTTCAAAACCGTCCCCCTTATTTCGGCGGCGCTTAGCACCGTAGGAACTAGGAGCACACAAATTAGAATGCCGATCTTGGTCATCGGATTAGCTCAGTGCCGCGCAAATTTAACCCTTTGGCGCTTTGCTGGTATCGTCCGGCTTCTGAGCAGACCCGCTATCTGGGCTGCTGCCGCTGCTCGGCGCAGCAGTCGACTGGTCCGAGGATGATTTGTCGGTCGGTGCCTGGCTCGTACTCGTAGAAGATGGCGGCGTCTGGTCTTCTTTCTTCTCACAAGCTCCGAACAGCAGCGCGCATGCAAACATCGCTGCGGTGAGCGTAACAAAATTGCCTTTCTTCATTGTCATACCTCCTTTAGAATTTGGACATTCGGCACAGGCATTTAGATCTAAATCTTCGCCCGACCCGTTTTTGGCGGGTATGTGTTTTACGCGCAAGGTTGCTGATCACCGAGCGCGCTGCGAGTTTTTCATAAGGTCCGCGAGAATATACGCGACCAGTTCATACGTGATTTTCTCATCGCGCACCTGGCGATGCGTTTCGTCGGTCAGTGCGACGATGAGGTCGCCAACAGTAGTCTCGAATGTTCTTTTAAGCATAGCGCTCCACTTTCAGAGAAAAGCGTACGAATATGGATATGACGGGATCTTCTTGCGGGCAGCGCAAGCGCTGTACCAAGAAGTGTTGCTTAGATAAACGGCCGATATAAAGGCACTGGCCTTTGTGACTGGCGCCGAGTTGTATGACAAACCCTACGCATGGCAGATGAAAAAGTACTCGGGTTGATACATTGCCGGTCCTGGCTTCTCTTGATGCAGCAAATCCCGTTGGGTCAGCTCGCGTGGATCTGCTTCATCGCATCGGCATGGCTGTGAACTCTCTTCAAAAACCGTTCTGCCATTCGAAAAACATAAAGCTTAGCTCGGCCAAACGCTTGCTGGACCAGAGGAAAACGGGTAATTTTACCTAGGCAATTGGAGCTTTCTTGACGACAACTTATATTTTGAAAGATTTCATTCCGGCCGATCGCAATACCTCCGGGCTAGACTACCGAAAAGAATTAAACGACGCGCAGTATGAGGCGGCAACCAGCATGGAGGGGCCGCTTCTCATCATTGCCGGCGCCGGCACCGGTAAGACCCGGACCCTGGTTTATCGAGTCGCTCACCTGATCGACCAGGGGGTTGATCCGCGCTCAATCTTGCTGCTGACCTTCACCCGTCGAGCAGCCGAAGAGATGCTTCGACGCGCCAGTCTGTTGATCGACGGACGCTGTAAACAGGTGGCGGGCGGCACGTTTCATTCCTTCGCGAATCTGGTGCTGCGGATGTCTGGCCGCCATCTCGGTCTCGCGCCCTCTTTTACCATCATGGACCGCTCGGATAGCGAAGACGTCATTCAGCTGATTCGCACCGAAATGGGCCTGAACACCAAAGAAAAACGTTTCCCGCGCAAACAAACGGTGGCCGAAATTTTCAGCATGACCCTGAATAAGCAAACCCGGCTGAGCGATTTACTCGAACTGGAATATCCCCATTTGGTCGAAATCGACTACGAACTCGGCGAGCTATTGCGTCGCTATACCGATTATAAGCGCACCAAATCGTTGCTCGATTACGATGACCTCTTGACGCTGTTGCGCGATTTGTTGGCCGACCATGTCGCGGTACGAAACCGGCTGTCCGATACCTATCGCTTCATCATGGTGGACGAATACCAGGACACCAATTATCTCCAGGCCGAGATCGTGCGCCTGCTCGCCGCCACGCATCAGAACGTGGCGGTGGTCGGCGATGATGCGCAGAGCATTTATTCCTTCCGCGGCGCCAATTTCCGCAACATCATGGATTTTCCGAAGCACTTCGCGGGAACACGGATCATCAAGCTCGAAGAAAATTACCGCAGCACGCAACCGATTTTGAACGTCACAAACGAGATCATACAACGCGCCACGGAAGGTTATGAAAAGCGGCTTTTTACCCGGAAACATTCCGGCACGCGGCCCAAGCTCGTCCAGGCGGGAAGCGAGCAGATGCAATCCCAGTTCGTTTGTCAAAAGATCCTCGAGCTGCGCGAGGAAGGTGTGCCGCTCTGGGATATCGCCGTCCTGTTCCGGTCGAGCTTCCATTCGTTCGATCTCGAAATCGAACTTGCACGCCATAGCATTCCATTCGTCAAGCGCGGCGGTTTTCAATTCATGGAAAGCGCCCATGTCAAAGATTTACTCGCTCATCTGCGCATTCTCGCCAACCCGCAGGATACGATTTCCTGGCAGCGCGTACTCATGCTGCTGGAGGGAATCGGTCCGGGCGCAAGCCAAAAAATTACCAAATGGTTGATCGACGGCAGCAACGCCGTCGAACGACTGCGTTCGTATCCGGCCAAAGGCAAAATCGCTCAGGGTTTACGAACCCTCGCGCAGGTCCTGGAAGAGTCAGCGCAAGCTGAAATGCCATCGGAGCAATCCCAATATCTGTTGCAGTATTACATTCCGATCCTGAAGCAGAATTATCCCGACGATCACCCCAAGCGGCTGCGCGACATGGAGCATTTTCAAGGCATGACCGAGCGCTACCGAAGTCTCGAGCGGCTGTTGAGCGATATGGCGCTCGAGCCGCCCAATGACAGCATTGGGGGCGTTCTGGCGGTCGATCCGGATGAAGGCCCACTGATTCTTTCAACGATTCATTCGGCGAAGGGCTTGGAGTTTCATACGGTATTTATCATTTGGGCGCTGGAGGGCAGATTTCCCTCCTTCTACAACATCAACTCGCAGGAAGAGCTCGAAGAAGAGCGCCGGCTGCTCTACGTCGCAGCAACCCGCGCCAAACAAAACCTTTTTATCAGCTATCCGACGCGTGTCTTCGATAAGACCTTGCGCATGGTGCTATCGCAACCATCACAGTTCATCGATGGCATACCCCAAAGGCTGCTTGAGCCGGTGGCGCTGGTACCGCAGGGTTCCTACTGGGACTGGGAGAATTAATTGATGCTTCAACTTCTGCTCAACATCGTCGTTTTCATTAGCGGCGCGGTTTTGATGGCTCTGGAAATCGTCGGCAGCCGCGTATTGGCGCCCTATTTCGGCAGTTCTATTTTCGTCTGGGGCAGCCTCATTTCAGTGGTCATGACTGCCCTGAGCATCGGCTATTATTGGGGCGGCTGGCTCTCCGCGCGCGAACCCTCCTACGGCAAGCTTCTCATCCTTCTCCTGATTCCCGGGATCATCATTTTTTTTCTGCCTTTGATCTAT